>CAZWGY010000015.1:6489-8196 GCA_964633575.1 uncultured Desulfobacteraceae bacterium | reverse complement strand
TCGATCTGAGCCCGCTCACGCTCCCCGAGCCCGGCCATCTCGCCCTGAGATACCGTCGTCACCCGGACCACATCGCCCCCGGGCATCGTCGTGCATCCCCCTGTAAACCCCAATGTCATCCATCCGATGATCATCGCCACGGCACCAATCTGTCTCATGTCGCCCCCTTTTGGTGAAACGGGTTTTCTGTGGAATCGGGTATTCCGATTATCCGTCCTTCACCGTTTCTTTAGCCTGTCGAGGGCGGAAACGCAAGCTCCCGCTTGCCATAAGAGTGTTCCGAATCGCCATACGCCACGCTAGAACACCGCATTGACCCGGACCGAGACCACGTTGTTTTTGTACTCCTCGGAGACGTAAAACGAATGATTGGCGTTCTTGGTCACGTATTCATAAGCCAGGCCGGCCAGGAGCCACTTCCGGATGGTCCATTCAACGCCGGTCTTCGCGGAATAGACGTGGAAATACTTCCGGGGGCGGTCGTTGAGCCGCTCGCCCTCGTATTCCTCTCGCCGCCATTCCGTGCCCAACTCGAAAGCCAGCCGACGGCCGATATCCTGATGATAGGTCAGCCCCATCCGGGTATCCTGATAGGCTGACGCATCGGCATCCGGAGCCCCCTTGTGGGATCGGCTCAAAACGCCGGTAAAGCTGGTCCGGGGCGACATCCGGTATTCCACCTCGCCTTCGGCTACCCAGGAATCCTGGTCGAGATACCGTCGGCCAAAGGGATCAAGGCTGTTGTCGAAATCCATCTCTCCGTAGCCGATCTTGGCCTCCCCTTCCAGCTTCCCGCCCGGCTCGAACCGGACCCCCACAAATATATCCTTCAAAGTGTGATCCCGGGAGGTCCCCGACGTCCAGTTGTCGATGCCGTCGTTTTGCTCGTCGTATTCCACGGCCGTCTCCCGGTATTCGGTAAAGAGCTCGGTTTTGACGGTCGGTTTGTAGAAGAGCGACACCCCGTACTGATGATTGATCCGGTTCTGCCACTCGTCCACGCTGCTTTCGTACCGAAGCAGATCGTTGCGGTAGAAAGCCTCCGCCCCGTATTTTTGAGCCCGCTCATAGCCGACGGTGAGGCCGGCCGAGTTTTGCCAGCGCTCCGTCCGCTCCCCTTCGCCGTAAGTGTTGCTGGCGCCATAGGGGTCCGTGGTGTAGAGAAACTGCTCGTCGCCCTCGGCATAGAAGCCCTTGGGGGACCGATACCCGGCCATCACAAAGGGGTTATGGCTCATGTAATTGTTGTCATCGTAATCGAGATAGGATGCCAGGGTCATCTTGTACCCGAAGTCAACGTAATTTCCCGGCCGGTTCCCCGCATACCGGAGATAGATGGCCGGCATCAGCTTCTGAACGAAGTCGTCTTCTTTGTTTTCGTGCTCCAGAAAAATGTTGTCGTCATAGGACGCCGTGTAGGTCACCTCCGGCTCGACCTTGAGCTTGCCCAGCCGGATGTTGCCCTGGGCCAGCGCCTCGATCCCCATCATCGAGATCCAGGCGCAGACAATGGCAAAAGCCATGGCTTTCAACGGCACCTTCCTTCCGATCCGGTTCGGTCCCATCTTATTGGCCATACGCGCAGTTTTCATCGATCACCCCGTTGCAATTGTTGTCGATCCCGTCGCCACAGATCTCCCGCGCACCGGGATGAACGTCATAGTTGAGATCGTCGCAATCCCCCTGGCCCACCGTAAAGCCGTCACC
>CAZWGY010000015.1:3861-6389 GCA_964633575.1 uncultured Desulfobacteraceae bacterium | reverse complement strand
GAACGTCATAGTTGAGATCGTCGCAATCCCCCTGGCCCACCGTAAAGCCGTCACCATCCCGGTCGTCGTTTCCAGTAGTGTCTTCTCGATGGTCTTCATCTTCGTCATCGACAATCAACTCCGGCTCCATTGGATCTTCAGCAGGCTGGTCTGGAATATCACTCTCTCTTTCTTGAGATGGATCATCGGGAACATCCCTGACGGTATCATCCATTGCCTCTCCAATGGCCTCGGTTTCTTCAAGGATATTGAATACCGCGTCCGTCTCCGACTTCACATCAGCCGTCGCCGCATTCAGGTCGTCAAGGGCCGCTCTGGCCGCTTCGGGGGTTTCGGCCTCGAAAACCCGCTGGGCCGCCGCCTCGGCCTTTTCCTGCTGGTCCTTGGCTGTTTTTACCTTATCTTCAGCCTGTTGTACGCTCTCATTGACCTTTTCGAGCACTTCTCCAGTTACACCAGCCGTGATGTGGTCAGCCACAATCCCCTTGCCCAATGCCATGGCATTGACCGATTTCTGGGTCCGCATCATCGTCGAGACAACCCCTCTTAACGCCTGCCGGGCCTCTTCCATCCGTCCGACGTCACCGGACATGACTTTTTGGGTGATCTCATCGATTTTCCGAGCGATCTCCTTGGCCGATTCCAGCGCATCCCGAGCGTCGGCCAGGGCTTTGCGGGAATCCCGAACCGCCTTTTCCGCCCGGCGCCAAACCAGGAGATCCGGATTTCTCGACAGGGTCTCGTTTTCTTCCATGAGCTCCCGGCTGTTTGCCACCGCGTAAAGCGCGCCCAGGGCCAGCACCCGGTCGGCCGTGGCCTTGGCCCCGCCGCTATCCCCGGCCTGGGCCAAAAGCATCCGGTCCACCCGAGGGTCGGCGGAGGCCAGGAGAATCCCCCGGTCCAGCCAGCTCATCAAGAGAGCCTTCACCGCCTCAACATACTCTTTCCGGATCTGATCCGCCTCCCTGGCCCGCTGGTAATTGGTATTCCGGGCCGCCATCTCGGCGGTGGAATCCGGCACCGGCCCTTCGGCGATATCCCCGGTCCGGTCGATCTCGCCGGAGATCAGCTTCAGAAAGGCCATCACCCCGTCGGTTCCCAGTTCTGCTTCGGTCCCCCGCAAGGCCGCCACCGCCGTAGGGGCCACCAGCCGGGTTTTGGCCACCACCCGGTCACCGCTTTTGTATTTCACCTTGCCGAGCAGAAGCCGGATCTCCCGCTTGTGGTCCGGCTCATCCACCGTAAAGCCCTCATTTCCTATAATTTCGGCAATCCGGACGTTGGTGTGGGGGTGGACATGGAGCACCGAGCCATCGTGGAAAACCACCCGGCAGGTTCCCTCACCGGTGACGATCTTGTCCCCGTGGTAAAGGAACATCCCCGCCTGAGGCTCTGACCCCCAGGTGCCCCGGTGCTTGAGCCGGACTTCTCCACTGAACGCATCCAGCACGGCGATCCCCTTTTTCCCCCCGTTTTCTTCCGCCGAGAGCGCCGGCGCGGCCATCAGGCAGATAACGGCGATCCCCGCCAGGATAATATGAAAAATCGGTGTGCGATGCATTTGCGGCCTCCTGATCTGAAAACGTTGATATTCCCGGCCCGTTCACCGGTGCCGTCATGATCAACCTTCCCATTGTTTCGCTAACAGGGTCAATGGGTCAGGGGAGGTAATGCCCGGTAGTTTTATCCTCCTTCACCCGCGCCGGTCGGGAACATCCGATGGGGTCAATTCCGCCAGCCGCCGCAAAACCTGTTGCCGGAGAACCGCATCTTCCGGGTCAACCATCCCCAGGACCACGCCATCATTGGGGTAGTGCTCCCATATCCGGTCCATGGCCCACTGCCACCGTTTGGGCCTGATGGCCAGAGCCCGCCTGAAAAGCTCCTGGAACCGCCGGATGCCCGCTTCCCGGCTTAACGCGGCCGGCCCGTCCCTTTCCGATGGGTCTTCCTCGGGCAGCATCCGGGATCGGCCCACCCAGTACCAGGCGACGTTGAACAACAGCCCCGGGTCCTTGGGCGCGCAGCGGAGAGCCATGTCAAAGCATCGATCCGCCCGGGGCAGCCAGCGGTTCAGATGGGCATACGGGTCATCCCGGCGCCCCGCGTAAACACGTCCCAATCCATACCAATAAGAGGCTCGAGCTGGATTCAACCTGATCGCCCGGAAAAGATGGGATTCGGCCCGCTTTCCATATTCTCGTCGGACGGCCGGGTCCGAAATCCGGATTTTGGAAAAATAGTCGGCCAGCCGGTAGGCATAGGCGTCATTTAAGGGGTTGAGCCGGGCAGCCCGCTCGATCTCGGTGAGATACGGCGCCCGATCGGCCCGGAGCGTGGAGTTCCACTCGGTGGGACAGGCGCTTTCCGCCATCAGGTGCCGGACGGCACCGAAGCTCGCCACGCCGCAGAAAAGCGTCACCACTACCGCTATTCCGATCCGACGGGCCGGCGTCAACCGGATCGACCGGATCCGGTAGAAGAATGTCTCCCGGTATTCCCGCTCCGTCCGGTGAAGAGCCGCGTAT
>CAZWGY010000015.1:0-3761 GCA_964633575.1 uncultured Desulfobacteraceae bacterium | reverse complement strand
CCGGTAGAAGAATGTCTCCCGGTATTCCCGCTCCGTCCGGTGAAGAGCCGCGTATCCGATGGCCAGAATCGCGGCCAGGGTCAGGGGGTTGGCCGGGATGTGGAGGCTGAAATCGAAAAAGCTGTGAAACCCCACCGACAGAAGGGCCGCGATGACCCCGGCGCCGATCCCCACCGCATGGGGATCATGACGCCGACGCCAGACCCGGACCGTCCGGTAGAGGTAGGCGAAAAACCCCAGGAGAATCAATGCCAGTCCCCCGACCCCGAGCTCGGTGCCGGCCTCCACCCAGTCGTTGTGGCTGTAACCGCAATGCGACACCCGATCCCGGTCGTCGATGTAACGAAGATAGAGATGCCGGAAATTCCCCCATCCCACTCCGGTTATGGGATAGTCCCTGATGATGGGCAGAATATCCCCGGTGATGGCCAACCGGTTTTCCAGCCCATCCACCCGCTCAAACTTCGTCAGGGTCGGATCGATACCCACATGGAGCCCGTAAATTACCGAAAAGGCACATAACGCCAGGGCCAGCATCCCGTAACGATGGAACCGCTTCCGGGTCAAAAACAGCAGGGCCATGATGAAAGTCGCGGCCCCGGCGGAGAGAATCCCGCCTCGGGATGCCGACAGGAGCAAGGCCAGCCCCATGACCCCGGCCACGAAAAAAAGCAGAACCCGGCGGGGCTGACTCGATTCAGGAGAAAAATATCCCACGATCCGCTGTAAAACCGCCCGAACCCCAAAGCCGCCGGGCAGAAACCGCCGCATTTGATGTTTCCGGGCGATCACCGCCCCGAGCCCCAAGGCGAACACCATCTCCATGTAAAACCCGAAGTGGTTGGAAACGACAAAGGTCCCGCTCGCAAATTTGGCGTTTCGGGTCGGCCACCACAAGACCGTCGGATCTTGAGCGAACACCTGCCAGATGCCGTAAACCGCCTGGAACAACCCGACGGCAATGAGCAGATTGACCAGGATGTCGATGCGCCGCCGGGTGGTGGCCATTCCGAGAATAAGTAAAAACATCCCCCCATAAGCGGCCAGCTTCAGCCCCTCCCGGAGAGCGGGATGGACCCCGTACCCAACCGGAAACCAATCGCATCCGTCGATGGCCGCATCCCCGGACGCGGCCAAAATCTCGCACGCCGCCATCCGGTCCGCATAAGCTTCCGGGGAAAGGACCGCCACCCAGGAAGCGGGAAGCGGGATCAACTGAAAGACGACCATCAGCAGGATCACCGGGACTACCCCATTGACGGGCGTCCGGACCCACGAGAGGTTATCCGCCGCCCCGAGCAACCGGCTGGTCATGAACAGCCAGAGAAGGATGAAAACGGATATCATGATGACCGAGTAGGCCCAGACATGAACCCCCCCGAAGGCCAAAGGGGCGAAGCCCAGCAGACCACAGGTGCCGAGAAAGGCTGCTCTTTCCATCCATTGTGAGATTCGGTGTTTCATGGGATTTCCCAGGGTTTGATCATCATCGCAAACTATTCTTGACATAGACTCCGAATTAGTTATAACTATTTCGGACTATCGATCCGATATAGTTAAACAGGAGCGGACATGTTTAAAAAGCGGGAGATTTATGGGGAGCTGGAAAGACAACGGGACAACGGCAAAATTACGATTCTGCTGGGAGCCAGCCAGGTGGGGAAAACCACGCTCATGCGCCAACTTTACGATTCCCTGAAGTCGGGACATATCGGCCTGTTCTTTGACCTCGATATCTACTCACATTTCGAGCAGGTGAGCACTTATGAAAATATTATCAATACGTTGAAGCTAAACGGCTACAAGACCGGACAAGATAATCGGTTCATCCTGTTTCTCGATGAATTTCAAAGATATACCGACATCAGCAGGGCGTTGAAAGCCGTATGCGACCATCATCCGAACATCAAAATCTATGCGTCGGGCTCATCGTCTCTGGCCATCAACGAGCAGATTCAGGAAAGCCTGGCCGGCCGGAAACGGATCATCCGGATTTACCCGCTCAGCTTTCGTGAATACCTTCATTTTATCGAACGGGACGATTTGATTCAGACCATCGACAACATCTCGAATGTTCAGTCCGACAACTTGCCGAAGCTCATTCCGGATCTCTTTCAAGAGCTGAGCCGGTTTCTGATTTATGGGGGCTATCCTGAAGTCGCCCTGACGGCGGATAACGAAAAGCAGGAGGTTCTGGCCTCGATTTTCGACCTTTATGTCAAAAAAGATCTGGTTGACTTCCTGAAGATCGACCGGATCCAACACGCCAAAACCTTGATCCGACACCTGGCCATCAACAACGGCCAGGAAACTCAATACCGCCAACTGTCCCAGGTTGCCGGGATTGACGACAAAACCGCCAGAAACTATCTGGAGGTCCTCAAGGAGACGTTCATCATTTCCGTTCATCCTCCCTGGTTTACCAACCGGAACAAAGAGCTGGTCAAAATGCCGAAAATCTATTTTTCCGATAACGGGGTCCGGAACTTTTTCGTCAACAACTTCAATCCACCCGAGGTCAGGTCTGATATCCCGTTTCTATTCGAGGGCTTTGTCATCTCGGAGCTGATCAAATGGGGAATGCCGCCGGCGGCCATAAAATTCTGGCGCACCAAGGCGGGTCATGAGGTCGATCTGTTGCTGGAACACGGCGAAGGGATCAAACCGGTTGAGATCAAGTACAAAAAACGGCTGAAACCATCGGATTTCAGGGGACTGGAACGATTTCACAAAGCCTACCCCGAATCCGGCCCCGGATACATGGTCAATCTGGGAAGCAACCGCTCGAAAAAAAACGGCCCGCATATCCTGTCCCCATTCGAAATCCATACGTTGATTGAATAGGCTCAGGATAGCGGGCCGCTGTAGAAATGCTCCATTATTTTTTATGGGTTATGGGTCCAAATGAGTCCAAGCTCCGCAAAAAAGCAGTCGCATCTGGAAAATTGCCCATATCCGCCAGAAACTTCATGCCGTCGCCGGCGTTAAGTCCTGGAAGGAATCCTCCGCTAGCCAGGCCGCATATTGCAATGCCTGACGGACATCTTCAGCTTCCAGATAAGGATAAGCATCCACGATTTCTTCCACTGCCATCCCATTTGCAACCAGATTGATTATCAAAGATACGGTAACCCGCTTTCCTCGAATGCAGGCCCGCCCACCCATTATATCCGTATCGAAGGTAATGTGATCAAATCCAAGCATGATTGGATCCCTTTTCCAGATTTTTGCTTGTGCGCCAGCGGGCGCGGGAAAACATTCCCGCGCTATTACACGGCGTCCCAACAGGACGCGGGGTTGTCCCGTAGGGACTTATGGGAAATAGCGTGAATACTCATCTCCACGCGCGAGGGCGAAGCATTAATGACGACCTTATCGATGGGCGTTGTCGATTTCCCTTTTCAGGTTGTCTTCCGTATATTGGATAACGGAAACGCCATATCTGCCCAGTAAGGTAATAAACTCGTATCGATTCAACCCAGCAATCTCCGCTGCCTTGCTCTGTGAAATGACCCCTAATTCATACCACTTCACAACCGCAGCACATTTCATTTCCGCTATAAACTCAGAAGGTTCTTTTTTTAAAGAAGAAAAAGCCGATTCAGGAAGCTCTATTTGATACGTGTTCATTTTATCGATATCGTCTTGATTTTGTGGGATTCAATCAGGAAATAGAATTTCAATCGTCTTTCCAAACCAGATTATCGGTAATACAAAACCAACCTCATATTACCAGGCGTATGATTCTAATCCAAGATAAA
>CAZWGY010000014.1:21674-23773 GCA_964633575.1 uncultured Desulfobacteraceae bacterium | reverse complement strand
CCATGCCGACTCCCCCCCGCCGGATCGCCCTGACGGTCCTCAACCGCCTGGCCGGGTCCCGGCGAACCCTGGACCCGATCCTCGCCGACGCCTTGGCGGGTGCCGGCCTTTCTCGCCGGGACCGGTCCCTGGTCTATGCCCTGGTCCATGGGGTGCTCCGGTGGAAAGGACGGCTCGACTGGATCATCGATTACTTCTCCCGGACTCCCCTGCCCCGGATTGATCCACCGGTCCTGAACATTCTCCGGCTGGGGGTTTATCAGATCGTCTTCATGGACCGGGTGCCCACACCGGCGGCCGTCCACACGGCGGTGGAGCTGGCTAAAGGATGCGCCCGCCCCCACGTGGTCCGGTTCGTCAACGGGATTCTCCGGAGCGTTGGCCGGTCCCATGCCGAGGTCCCCTTTCCCGAGATCACGTCCGGGACTGACCCGGTTCAGGCGATCTCGGTAACCCGGTCCTATCCGCCCTGGCTGATCCGCCGCTGGATCGACCGGTACGGCGTGGGCGGGACCGTCAGCAGATGTGACGCGGAAAACGAGGTGCCGCCGGTGACCCTCCGGACCAACACCTTGCGGACTGACCGGGCCACCCTGGTCGATGCCCTGGATGGCGCGGCCGGGTCAATCCGCCCTACCCTCTTAAGCCCCGACGGGATCATCCTGACCGGCCTGGAGCGACCGGTGTTCCACCTGCCCGGATATGCCGACGGGTGGTTCGGGGTTCAGGACGAGGCGGCCCAGCTCGTCACTCACCTGATGGCCCCCCGGCCCGGCGAATCGGTCCTCGATGCCTGTGCCGGCCTGGGAGGAAAGACCGGCCTTATGGCTCAACTGATGGCAAACCGAGGCCGGATAGCGGCAATCGACCGGGACGAGGACCGCCTGGCCGTTCTCCGGGCGGAGATGGCCCGTCTGGGGGTGTCGATCGTCGCCGATCAGGCCGCCGACTGGGAAACCGGGCCGGCCGATTTCGGGCCGGTGGACCGTATCCTGGTGGATGCGCCCTGCTCGGGCCTCGGGGTCCTTCGCCGGCATCCGGATGCCAAGTGGCGGGCCGACCCGGCGGATATTCCCCGGCAACACGATCGACAGGTCCGGCTGCTGTCCGCCGTTGCCCCTCTCCTTCGGTTCGGGGGCGTGATCACTTACGTCGTCTGCTCCACGGAGCCCGAGGAGACCGGGGACGTGGCCCAAGCCTTTCTCGACGGGCACCCGGACTTTGAACAGCTCCGGGACCCGGGCGGACTCCCCGAGCCGGCCCGGCGGCTGGTGGATTCGGACGGCGTTTTTCGGACCCGGCCGGACATCGACGGGATGGACGGCTTTTTCGCGGTCCGGTTTCGGAAAATTCAGATGATTTCAAAACAGCTCAATCACAGGAGTGACCCATAATGAAACGAATTGCCCCCTCGATTCTCTCGGCGGACTTCGCCCGGCTCGGCGAGGAGATCCGCGCCGTGGCTGAAGCCGGCGCGGACTGGATTCATATCGACGTGATGGACGGCCATTTCGTCCCCAATATCACCATGGGCCCCATCGTGGTGGAGGCGGCCCGGCGGTCCACCGACCTGCCGCTGGACGTCCATCTGATGATCGAACACCCCGACCGGTACATCGGCGACTTTGTGAAGGCCGGCGCGGACATCATCTCCGTCCAGGTGGAGACCTGCGTCCACCTCAACCGGACCGTTCAGGCCATCCGGGAGGCCGGCGCCGGGGTCGGCGTCGTCCTGAACCCGGCAACGCCCCTCTCGGCCATCGACTGGGTGATCGAGCTGGTGGATTTCGTCCTGATCATGAGCGTCAACCCCGGATTCGGGGGGCAGGCGTTCATCGACAACAGCCTGGACAAGATCCGGGCACTCCGGGGGATCATCCGGGAACGGGGTTTAGAGACCCTGATCCAGGTGGATGGCGGGGTCAACGCCGCCACCGTCGACCGGATCGCCCGGGCCGGCGCCGATATCTTCGTGGCCGGATCCGCCATCTTCGGCAGCGACGATTACAAAACCACCATTGACGGCTTTCGCCGGGCCATCGAGCAGACGGTCTGAGGGGAACGACGGAGGGGAGCAGCCATGAGCGAAGTTGAAACCG
>CAZWGY010000014.1:12189-21574 GCA_964633575.1 uncultured Desulfobacteraceae bacterium | reverse complement strand
CCGGTCATCCTGGTGATCCACGGCCCCAACCTCAACCTGTTGGGCCGCAGGGAGCCTGAAATCTACGGCGCCACGACCCTGGCGGCCATCGATAGGGCTTTGATCGACCTGGGGAAGGAGCGGGGCCTGGCCGTGGAGACCTTCCAGTCCAACTCCGAGGGGGCCATCGTGGACCGGATTCAGGCGGCCTTCGGGGGGGGATGCGCGGGGGTGATCATCAACCCGGCGGCTTACACCCACACCAGTGTGGCCATCCGCGACGCTCTGGCCATGCTAGACCTGCCCATCATCGAAATCCACATCTCCAACATCCACAAACGGGAACCCTTCCGCCACCATTCCACGATCGCCGACATCGTTACCGGCCGGATCTCGGGGCTCGGGGTCCACGGCTACGAGCTGGCCCTGGAGGCCATGGCGCGCCTGGTTTCTGAATCCACGGGGTAATGCCGACGGGGCCGTCGGCGCTCCCAGGGGTAAGGAAATCTTTACTACGAAACCGGCCGTCGTTAAGCGGGGCGGGCGGCCAGCCACCGGGTCAGGGCGTCGAGCCCCTCCCGGGTGGAGACCGTCGGCGCATACCTCAGATCCCGGCGGGCCGCGCTGATGTCGAACCAATGAGCGGTGGCCAGCTCCTCGGCCATGAACCGGGTCATCCGGGGTTCGCCGGGCAGCTTGAAGATACCGTAAACCCCTTCGAGGACCGCGCCGATGATCCAGGCCAACCGCCGGGGGATGGTTCCCCGGACCGGCGGCTTTCCCCCGGCCCGGAGGATCTCATCGACCATTTCCCAGAGAGGGGTCGGCTCGCCCTGGCTGATAAAGTAAATTCGGCCCGATAGGTCGGGACGGGCCGCCAGAGCCTCGTCGGCGCTGACGTGGGCCGAAGCGGCGTTGTCGATGTAGGTGGTGTCCACGAGGTTCCGGCCGTTGCCCACCCGGACAAGCTTTCCGGATCGGGCGAGAATCCGGGGCACCAGATGGTTGTCTCGGGGACCCCAGATCAGGTGAGGCCGGAGAATGACGGCGGGCAGACCGGCCGCCGCCGCCTCCCGGACCCGCCGTTCGGCCGCCGCCTTGGTCTTCGGATACTGGGCGAGATGGCGGGCCGGATAAGGGACCGACTCATCCACCCCGGCCATGTCCATCCCGTCAAAGACGACCGACGGCGATGAGGTGTGGATCAGCCGCTTCACCCCGGCGGCCCGGCAGGCGTCGATCACCGCCTTCGTTCCCTCGACGTTGACCCGCTCGAAATCCGACCGCTTCCCCCAGACGCCCGGCAGAGCCGCCGTGTGGAAAACCACGTCAACCCCTTCGCAGGCGGCCCGGACCGCCGTCGGGTCGGCAATGTCACCCACCCGGCCATCCACGCCGACTTCGGCGTGCCAGGGATAGCGCTTCCGGGAAAGGGAACGAACCGTGTCGCCTCGGGCCAGAAGCCGGAGGACAATGGCCCCGCCCAAAAATCCGCCGCCGCCGGTGACCAGCGAGACCTGGGGCCGGTGGCCGGCTATTTCGCCCACAGAGCCAGCTTCTCCCGGAAGATCTTGGAGTTGTGGCGGATGTCCACGGGAAAGCCCTTGTGGAAAAGGATGGTCTGAATATCCGCCGTCATGGGGTTCCGGGCGGCGTAGTTGAGGAGCTCCCGCTTGATCTCCTCCTTGTCCAGGTGAGCGCTTTCGGGGCGCAGCTCGATACAGATGATCGGCTTCTGAGCCGGCGGCCGGCCAACGCCCACCAGAGCGCTCCGGTAAACAGCCGGGTGATTGTTGAAGACCGCTTCACAGGGGATGGTGTACATCGGCCCCTTCCCGGTGATCACCCGATGGCTCTTTCGCCCGCAGAACCATATCCGGCCCTTGCTGTCCATCCATCCCAGATCGCCCATCCGGTGCCAGATATCCTCGCCGTCCCGGATTTTGGCCAGGGCATTGTCCCGGGGCCGGTCGTAATACCCCCGGCTCACCAGATCCCCCCGGACGGTGATCTCACCGATGTCGGGGCCTTCCACGATCAGATCGTCCCGCCATTCGGGAATGGACTCGTCGGAGATGGCGATAAGCCGGACCTCAACGTCTCCAACGGGCCGGCCGACGCAGATCCCGAACCCCTTTTCAGTGAGATTTCGGGTCTCGGAAAGAATCTCTTTGCTGCTAATACAGGCCACCGGCAGGGCCTCGGTGGCGCCATAAGGGGTGTGGATCTCCACATCGGGTTCGAGCATTTTCGAGAAAGTCTCGATGGTCGCCGGGGCCACCGGGGCCCCGGCCGAGACCGCCCGCCGGAGCGAGCGCAAACGAATCCCCTGCTTTTCCCCGTACCGGCCGAGCCGGTCCAACAGGGCCGGCGAGGCAAAGAGGTTGGTGACCCCGTGGTTTTCAATGGTCTCGATGATCTTTTCAGGACTGGCCTGAGCCGGCCGGGTGGGGTCCATGTCCGGGATGATGGCGGTCATTCCCAATGCCGGATCGAACAGGGAGAAAAGGGGAAAGGTGGGCAGGTCGATCTCATCCGGGCCGAAATCGAAATGCTCGGCCAGGGCCCGGATCTGAGCGTCGAACATCCCATGGGTGTAAATCGCTCCCTTGGCCGGTCCGGTGGAGCCGGTGGTAAAGAGGATAGCGGCGGTCTCGTCGGCGGTGGTGGGAGCATCCGGGTAGGGCTCGGCCGTCTCCGATCGGATTCCCTCAAGGGTGTGGCCGCCCCAGAGCATCCGCCGCCCAACGGTGACCCGGACCCGGACCGTCTTGAAGGCGCCGGGGTAAAGTCGATGGAGGATATGAGCTTTGGGAATGCCGATAAAGGCTTCAGCCTTGCTTTCCCGGAGACATTCAACCATCCGCTTGACCCCCATCCCCGGATCGACGATCACCGGGACCGCTCCGACCTTGAACAGCGCGAATGTGAGAGCGAAGAACTCAAGGCTCGGACGAACCATCAGGATCGTCCGGGTGGACCGGACCACCCCGGCCGCCGCCAGGCCGTGGGCCAGGCGGTCCGATTCGGCGTCGAGCTGCGCAAAGGTGAGGTGGGTGTAGGCCACCCGGCCCGTTTCATCCCATCCCGCCGGATAGACCACCGCCCGCCGGAACGGAGTCCGGGCCGCCGCCTCCCGGAGATAGATCGCCACGTTCACCGTCAGCGCATCGGGCGGCGATGGGGAATCCGGAATCTCTTCAATCTCCTCGATGTCCTCGATGTCCTCGACGTGCTCCATGATCATCCTTCCCTTGGGTCAATTGGGACTAAAACATACTCTTCTTACATCAGATGGGATGGTTTTTCAAGAAGTCTTGAACCTTCCGGATGATTTCCCCGCCCGCATCCTCCAGAACATAGTGGCCGGCATCCGAAAAGACGTGGGATTCGGCCGCCGGCAGCCGGCGTTGCCATTCGGCCAGGTAGTCGAGGTCAAAGACGAAATCCCGGGCCCCCCACAACAGCAGCGCGGGCAACCCCGAAAGCCGATGGATGTGCCGTTCCGTCCGGGCGACGGCGGGATACGCCGGGTCGGTGGGCCGGACCGGGATATCCTGGACGAACCGGAGCGTGGCCAGACGGCGCCGCGGAGTCCGATAAGGAGCCAGCAGCCCCCGGCGGACGTCGGCCGGCAAGGGCCGGGCCGGCGCCATCCAGGCCGCTCCAACGGCGAAAAGATTCAGCCCCAGGACCGCCGGGGCCGACAGGGCGGTCAAATTCCGGACCAGGAAGAGCCGGAGCGGGAGCCCCTTTCCCCCCGGCGGAAAAAAAGCCGCCGTGTTCATCAAAATAAGCCGGGAAAAACGCTCCGGATGCTCGGCCGCGTAGGCGGTGCCGATCATTCCGCCCCAGTCGTGACCCACCAGAGTCAGGCGGTCCCCTAATTTCAGGGCGTCGATCAGGGCGGCGAGGTCATCGACCCGGTTGTCGAGCGTGTAGCCGTATCGGTCCAACGCCGGAGCCTCGGAGAGCCCGCAGCCGATGTGATCCGGAACGATCACCCGGTAGCGGTCCCTCAGAGCCGCGACCAGCCGTCGAAAATAAAACGACCAGGTGGGGTTGCCGTGAACCATGATGATCGGATCGCCAGACCCTTCGTCCAGGTAATGATACCGGAATCCGTTGATGGAAAGGCTCCGGGACCGGAACGGGTAAAGCCGGTCCAGGATCGCCCGGTCGGCGCGTCGGATGTGGCCCCGGAGGCTCACCAGTCGATCCCCAGCATCAGGCAATTGAGGCCCGACCCGATCCCGAAAAACCCCACCCGGTGCCCCGGCCGGAGAAATTCCCGCTCCTCGGCGATGGCCGCGGTGATCGGCAGCGACACCGTACCGATGTTCCCCAGATAGGGGAAGGTGGTGAAATCCCGCTCCGGCGGAATCCCGAGGGTCTCCAGGATGGTCTTCTGGTGGGACGCGCCCACCTGATGGCAGATGATCCGGTCCGGGATCTCCGTCCACCCGAGCTCCCGCTGGAAGTCCCGGTAGGTTTCGCCCCCCAGGACGACTCCGTTTTTCAAGACCCCCACCGCGTCGGTCCGCATCACGTGCTGACCGTCCACCGGGCAGCCGGCATCCGGTCCCCAGAGGCAGAGCCGGTGGAAGGCCGACGCATGTCGGGCCACTCCCCCCACCAGCCGATGGCCGCCGGCTCCGAGGCTCTCATCGGCCATCACCACCGCCACGGCTCCGGAGCCGCCGGTGAGCGTGGCGATGCAGGCTTTGAAGGTCTCCATGTCCCCGGCTGACAGAACCCGGTTCACCGTGAGGTCCACCACGTCCCGGGCCGTCTCGCAGGATGTGATCATCCCGGCCCGGATCTGTCCCATGGAAATGGCGTTGGCCACCAGGACCATCCCGTTGATCACCCCGAGACAGGCGTTGGAGACGTCGAAAACCTGAGCCGACGGAGGAAGCCCGAGGCCGTCGCAGACGGCACAGGCGGTGGCCGGCTCGAGGTTGTCCCGGCAGACGCCCCCGTAAATGAGCATCCCGATCTCCCGGGGGTCAATGCCCGATGCCGCGATGGCCTTCCGCCCGGCGGCCACCGACCCATCGGAAACCCGGTAGCCCGGGTCCCAGAACCGCCGTTCGTAAATCCCGGTCATGGCCTCGAGCTGGCCCGGCTTGAAGTGAAATTTATCGTATAGCGCCGCCAGCCGGGCCTCCAGGTCCTCGGAGGTCACCACATTGGGCGGCAGCTCGTAACCGATGGCGTTAATAAAAACGTTTGAATATCGCATGGTGAAATCTTGATGGGTCAGGCGCGGTTTGAATCACGCCGGACAAATTCGATTGGGCCAAATTCGTTCATCTTTTCTTTCGAGCCTGGGTCCTTGTTTGGTAGAGGCGTTCAGTAAATCCGCCTTCCTTTTCAAATGCCTCCGCCTGAGCCGCAATCTGGCGGTCCAGAAGGCCGCACGCCACGCAATGAGAATCAACGCGGCATTGGCCGCGATCTCGGGATATGTGGACTTCCTGGACGGTCCATCCGGTCCATAACCGTCATGAATTTCCCTTCCCGGCTCCCTCATCGGAGCGGAAAGCAGGGCGGCCTTCAATCAACCCCACTCCAAAATCAACCATTTGATAGATGACCAGGCCGTCCACCGATAGCCGGCCGTCTCCCCGGATGACCGGACGGGGGGATTTCGACCGATGGGTGACCACCGCCTCGACCGTGACGGTCCGGTTGGATTGGATGATCTGTCCCCGATAGGTCCACTGGTGCTCCCGGCCGACCAGGGGGACCAGCCGATGGGTCCGGGCAAGGTCCGGCCATTGTTGGATAGCGGCATGGCGGAGCAGTTGCAGAAAGGATTCGATGCCCAGCGAGCCCGGACAGACCGGGTCCTGGTAGAAATGAGCCCGGAAAAACCACTCATCCGGATCCACCCGCTTGATGCCCCGGAGATATCCCAGCCCTTGAGGCCCGCCCTCGGGAAGGTAGCAGTCGATCTGGTCGATCATCAAAAGCGCTTTGGCCGGCATGGCCAGGCCGCCAGGCCAATCGGTCTCCGAATCATCCGGAGTCCGGGGCCGGTTGGCCGGAAGTTTAACCGATCGGCAACCGGCCGTCTCCCCCGGATCGACCCGGAAGGTCTCATCGCCCCGGTCCCGAATCCCCACCTGGTTGGCGAGAGCCGCCTTTGTGAAAAAGCCGAAGCTGGTCTCTCCGGCGTAAACGGTCCGGCTTCCCTGGAGGACCGCCATCTCGAAGTCCTCGATGATCATCTGGCCGGCTTCCGAAGCTCGGGTGAGCCGGGCTAGCATGGTGAGCCGGCCGGCGCCGGGATTCACCAGTTGATGGATGGTCGCCCGCCCGCCGAGGTTCCGGAATTTCAGATCGGACTCGCTCCGGAGCGCCGAGCCGACGTAGGCGGCCAGAAAGCCACAGGGCTGAAGGGCGATCTCCAGAAGCACGCAAAAGGGCATGGTCCCGCTCCGGTCGGCCCGGAAATACCAGGCATCGGGCGGAACGTCGTATTCAGCCTCGATCCAGCCGTCGGGCCGGAGGACCCACGGCTCGGGCTCGGCCGAAACCACCCGGTCCATGAAAAAATAAGGGGGGCGCGGGAGTCGGGCCAGCACCCGGTCCCGGTCGAAGATCCGGTAGGGCTCGCCAAAGGCCTCGGACGGGTTGCCTTCACAAAAGGCCAGGAGCCGCTTCCGGTCAAAGATCGGCTCGGGCCGGGCATCGCCGCCGGGTCGAGCGGCCCGGCGATGCCATTCGGCTTCCATCTCCTCGCCGGTGATCCCGGTCATCTTCATGGACATCCCGGTAAACCGGACGATCCGATGGCCGTCGGCGTACATATTGGCGTCGGCCACCACATAAGGCTCCGGGCCGTAGTCCATCCCGGAGATCTCCACTTCGTAGATCACCTTTCGAGTCCGGGGCGTTACCGGTCCCCGGCATTTGAGGACCGCCTCTTCCCCGATGACCGGCTCGTAAACCACCCCCTCGCGTTCGGTCACCCAGCCCATCGACTGAAGGAGCACCCGGAGCGCATGGGCGCAGCATTCGTACATGAGGGTCCCCGGCATCACCATATCGTCCACGAAATGGCAGGTGAGATACCAGTCGTCCGGACGGACATCAGCCTCGGCCCGAATGCTCCCGATGCCGTACCGGCCGCCGTCGGGGTCGATGGAAAGAACCCGGTGGATGAGCTTCATCCGTCCGCCCGGCAGGCGAAGGCTTTCGGGGATCACCATTTCGGGATAGCCCGGCCCGAAGCCTCCGGCCAGGTCCCCCCGCCGGAGGGCATCCAGGCCGGAATCATCAATGGCCGCCGCCTCGAACCGGATGGAAGGCTCGACACCCCGTCGCCCCGGTTTCGCCTCCCGGTCCGCGGCGCTCAGGATGATCCCGCCGGACCGGTTGACCTCGGCTTCGGTGAAAAAGCCGGCGCATCCGTCCCGCATGGAGATCAGGGGCTTGCCGTCGATAGTCCCCTCGAAGCGGAAGAAAAAGAGCCAGGTATCCCCCTGGCGAACAAACCGGTCGATGGCGATCTCGTACCGGATGGTCTCGCCAGGCCGGGGCAGCCCCCGATGGAACCGGACCCTGGCGTCCAGAAGCCGGTAGGTCCGCTCCCCCCGAACCCGGAGATCGATGCCGAGGTAGGCGCAGAGGAAGAGGTCGGCCTGGCCGGCCTCCACCGAAATGCAGACCGGGGCCCGGTCCCCGTCGAGGTACCAGGCGCCGGGAAGGACATCGTGTTCGGTAACCACAGTGCCCGACCCCAGGCCCCCCTTTTCCCCGGCCACGGAGAGAATCCGGTCCACGAGCATCAGGGGCTCGTCGGGCAGCCGGACCCGGGCCGGATAGGTGTCCACTTCGGCGAATTCCGGGCCGAGGACCGAGGCCACCGAACCCACGGCAAAGGCCATGCACTGCTCCCGGTCAAAGGCCACCGGCTCCCGAGGCTCCTCGGGGACGGGAGCGGGCATCGGTTCGGGCTCTCCCGCTGCGCCAACGTCCTCTCCATCCTGGATCAGCCGTTCGAGAAGGGTGCTTTGAAATTCGAACGCCCGGCCGAGATTCCGGGTGATCTCCGCGGAAAAGTCCAGAAACCGCCGGTGGGCTCGGGCGGTGGCGTCAACTCCCGCCACCAGAGGCTCTATCAGCCCGGCCGGATAGGGGGCATCCGGAGACGGGTATGACGGGGCCGCTGGGGCCTCATCCGGTTGAGGAGATTCCGCCGGCCAATCATCCGCCGTCGGGCCGGGAAGCGGCTCGGGGGCCACTGACGTCGGCCGGCCGGGCGCTTCGGGAGCTTCCGCCGAAGGCCGGGGCGGAGGCGGAGGCGGCGGATCGCCCAGCCGGCGGCCCACCGGGACCCGGATGGACCGGGAAGAGACGGTCGCCAAACGGTCGGCGGGACGAGGCGGGTCGCCGTAGAGAAGCGACAGGTCCACCGGAACCCGCTCGGCAATAAGGGCGGCCAGGAACTTGACAACGGTCAGCTCGTCCGGCTCCCCCCGAACACAGGCGGAAACGGCCAGATGAGGGCGGTCGGCGAGGATTTGGCCGATCATCCGGGTGCAGGAAGCCCCGGGACCCATTTCCAGAAAGATCCGGACGCCGTCGTCGTAAGCCGCCCGGACCGTCTCCGGGAAGTCGAAGCCCTCCAGAGCCCCTTTCAGGATCGAATCGGCCGCGCTGTCGGTCGTCAGCGTGTGGGACCGGCCCAGGGGGCAGGAATAGAAGGTCACGCCTTCGGGCGGGTGAGTGGGAAAGACGTGGAGCGCCCGGTAGGCGTCGGCCGCCGGCAGGGCCGCGTCGCAGTGGACCGTGACCACCCCGTCGAGATAGACCCCCTCGCAGCCCAAATCCCGGATGACCCCGGCCACGTCGCCGGCCTGGCCGCCGATCACACACTCAGACGGGGTGTTGATGATGAGCAGCCGGGCCAGGGGATGGCGATGAATGACCTCCCGCACCACCTCAGCCGGCCGGTTGACCACCGCCACCCGCCATTGGACCGGAACATCCGGGGGAAGCTCCCAAACCTCACGAGCGGACCGGCACGGGCCGGCCAGCTCAGTGGTGAAAAGATCGGTCTCCCGCATCCGGCGGAGCATCTCCTCCCGTTCCGGCCAGGCCCCGAGGGCGAAATAGGCGGCCGACTCGCCCAAACTGTACCCGATGGCCGCGTCCGGCCGAATCCCGAGCCGACGGACCAGGGCGGTGATCAGGCCGCCGTGAGCCACCTGTCCGAAAATCATAAGGAGCGGATCGGAGATGATCCGGGCATGGGCCTCGGCCTCCCAGCCCTTCTCCCAATCGTACCGGCGGGGAAGGAAGCAGTCGGGGAAAAGACCTCCGAGGTTTCCAAAACTCGGCGAAAGACCTCCGAGGTTTTCAATACTTTGAAAACCTCGGAGGTCTCTAATCC
>CAZWGY010000014.1:0-12089 GCA_964633575.1 uncultured Desulfobacteraceae bacterium | reverse complement strand
GGCGAAAGACCTCCGAGGTTTTCAATACTTTGAAAACCTCGGAGGTCTCTAATCCCGGCGTCCATCTCCCTGAGGATCTCCGGCCATCTGGCCCCCAGCCCCCGGCCCATCCCGAGGTAATGGTTTCCCGAGCCGGGATAGACAAAGGCGATCCGGCCGCCCGGACCCAGGGGCGCCGGCGAGTACCGAAACCCCAAAGCCCCGCCGGCGTGACCCCGACGCCCCTGGGAACGCGAAAGACCTCCGAGGTTTCCAAAACCCGGCGAAAGACCTCCGAGGTTTTCGATACTTTGAAAACCTCGGAGGTCTCTAATCGCGGCGGCAACCTGTTCAAAGGCCCCCGGGAGATCGGCGGCATGGACCGCCAGCCCCAATGCCCGATCCGGATGCAACCCGTTGATATCGTGCCATTCCAGGGCCGCTCCATGGACGTCCGCGCCCCGATCAGCCGCCGCCCGAAGATGGGCCGTCAACCGGTCCAGCCCCGCCAGGAGGTCATCCGGCGTATCGCCCTCCACCGGAAACAGACCGTAAGGCAAGGGCCCCAGGGGACGGGTAAAGACCTCCGAGGTTTCCAAAGCTTTGGAAACCTCGGAGGTCTCCAGATGTGAGGTCTCCAAATGCTCCTCCAGAACAACGTGGCCCCAGGTTCCATCGGCATTGACCGACCCCACGACGGCCCGTCGGGGGCCGTCGGCCCGGTCCCGGAACCAGAACTGAGGGAAAGCGGGGACGTGAAAAGGCCCCGTCAGCTCGGACCTGGGGGACACAAGGCCCGGCAGCGGGGGGATAACCCGATGGTGAAGCGACAGGCCGGCCTTGACCAATGAAATGAGGCCGGCGGCCGCGCCGGCATGGCCAACCACCGAAGTTGCCGCGCCGATGGCAACCCCGCCGGCGTCGGCATCCTCGAAGGTCCGGGCCAGAACCGAGGCCTCGGCGGCATCCAGAGTCGGGGCACCGGAGCCCAACACCTCCACCAGGCTCACATCAGCCGGCTCCATCCCACCGGAGCTTAAGGCTTCGGCAAGGGACCGTTCCCCGGCCGCCGGGTCCGGCCGGGGAAACCCCTCGGCGTCAAGGATGCCGCCCCCGGCCGATCCAACCCCCCGGACCGTTGCGTAGATCCGGTCCCCGTCAGCTTCGGCCCGATCCCGGCGCCGGAGGATCACCGCCGCCGCTCCATCAGCCGGCAGAGGCCCGTCGGCCGACCGGTCAAACGGCCGGACCTCGGCGCCGGCCGAAAAGGGGTGTCGGGCATCGGCGACGGACACGGCGCGGAGGTCGCCGGCGAGATCGACGGCGGCCACCAGAACCGCGTCAACCTCGTCCCGCTGGAGCATCCGGAAGCCGATGGCCAGAGCCCGGAGCCCGCCGGCCGCTCCTTCGGAGACCCCGAAGCTCGGACCGCCAAACCGGAATTCCCGAGCCACCCGGCTGGCCACGATCCCGCCCAGGGCGCCCACGGTCCGGGTGGCGGTCAGGGGCGGACCACAGGCATCCTGGAGCGCCTCGCGCCAGGCATCGGCGTCCTCCGCCGACACAAACCCGGCGGCCCGCCATTCCCGAACCTTCCGGTGGAGCCGCCAGCGAAGATGAAAGTCGGTGGCCTCGTAGTCAAAGTCGATCCCGATCACCGTCCCCATCCGCGGCCGCTTCTCCCGGAGCGGCATCCCGGCGTCGGCCAGGGCATCGGCGGCCACCCGGAGCGCTAAAAGCTGCTGGGGCAGGATATCCGGGATCTCATTGGGCGGAATCCGAAACTCCCCCGGCTCCACCGCCAGCTCATCCATGAACCCACCAACCCCGGCACGGCCGCCGAGGACCTCGCGGGCGGCTCCGTCCGCCCCCCGCCACCGGTCAGGCGGTCTTTCGATCAGCGCCGGCCGCCCATTGAAAACCGCCTCACCAAAAGCATCCAGATCCCCGAGCGGGCCGACCGCCGCCCCCATCCCCACAATGGCAATCGGATTCGCTCCCTGACGGTCGCGGCTCTGAAGTGCATCCGTATCCGCGTCGGGGCGGACCCGTCCGGCCGCCCTGGTCGGGGACTCCAGGAGCAGATGAGCGTTGATCCCCCCGAACCCAAAGGCGCTGACCGCCGCCCGTCCGGGAACCCCCGCCCGCTCCGGCCACGGAGCAGCTCCCTTCTGGACCCGGAACGGACCGTCGATCAGCGGGCTCCCCGGACCCGGCCGGTTAAATCCCGCCGACGGCGGCAGGGTCCGATGATAGAGTCCCAGGATCGTCTTGATGGTTCCGGCCGCGCCGGCGGCGGTGAGAAGATGGCCGATCATCGATTTGACCGACCCGATTGGACATCGGCCCGGCCGCCATCCCGACTCCCCCCAGAGCCGGGAGAGGCTCCGAAGCTCCACCCCGTCGCCCACCGGAGTCCCGGCGCCGTGACATTCGATGAGGTCAACGTCGGACGGCTCCCACCCGGCGATCCGATAGGCCGCTCTCATGGCCCGAACCTGCCCGTCGGTGTCCGGCGCCAGAAGATTCCCCCGGATATCATTGGACAACCCCAGCCCCCGGATGACCGCGTAAATCCGGTCCCCGTCGGCCCGGGCGTCGGCCAGCCGTTTGAGAACCAGGAGCCCGGCTCCCTCGCCCACCACCAGCCCGTCAGCATCGGCGTCAAACGGAGCGCATCGGCCCGACGGCGAAAGCGCCCGGAGCTGGCTGAACCCCACCTGGGTATAGAGACAGTCGGGCCGCGAAACCCCGCCGGCAAGCATCGCGTCAGCCCGACCGTCGGCCAGAGCGTCACAGGCCAGATAAACGGCGTAAAGCGACGACGCGCAGGCCGCGTCCAGAGTAAACGCCGGCCCGCCCAGCTTCAAACCAGCGGAAATCAGAGCCGCCGGCAAACCGGTCACCGAAGCCCCCAGCCGGGCCGCCGTCGTAATCCGCCCCCCGTCGCCCGCCTCACCAACAACCCGGCGATCCAGCTCCCGCCCCAACAACACCCCGGCCAAACCCGACGCCGCGTCGGTGGGCAGGGCAATGGCCGCCAGAACCACGCCCACGCGGACCGGATCGGCCGGCCGGCCCGTGCAGTCCGCCAGAGCCGCCCGAGCCGTCTGAAACGCGATTGGGTAGAGCGGGTCAAGAGCATCCCGGAGCGGTTCACCAATCCCCAGACCAGCCAGACTCTCCCGAGCCCCCCGGAGCGTCGCGTCGTCAATGAGCCCCGCCCGGGACGACCTGGCCCGATCCGGAGCCGGGCCGGGGCCGACGATATCGGACCGGGAAGCAACCCATCGGCTCTCGGGCACCTCGCCGATGGCCACCTTACCAGCCTTGAGGTTTCGCCAGAAAGTCGTCAGGTCCGGAGCTCCCGGAAAAAGGCCGGCCATGCCGACCACCGCAATGGGGGGATCATTGGGCATCAGTATGTTTGAACATCCAGCGGCAAAAGATCACCAAGTTTCCAATGGTTTCAAAAAAACAGCCCGCTCCGTACGGCGAGAGGGCTGAGTGAATCACAACGTCCAAATGAATCTATATATAGGACCCGGCAAGCGGACGCAAGTATTAAACGGTGGGGGGCGGCCCCCCGCGTCCGCCCTCGCCCGTCCGGGGCAAGCTCTGGATATCCGTTGAGATTCACACGGGATTATGATATATGGAGATCAATGACGATCGGCTTGATTCAACTGACAACCTGTGGGAGGTGCCGATGATGCCTCGTCATAAGTTATTGATCCCCATTCTGTTAATCGCCCTCCACGCCGTTTCCGGGGCCGCCGAGCCGGATCCCGGCAAGCTGGTGAAGGCCGCCTTCGACCACTTCCGGGGTCAAGCCTCCGAATCGGTGGTCCGGATGACGATCCACCGGCCGGACTGGGAGCGGACCATGACCATCCGGGCCTGGACCGAGGGAACCGAAGACAGCCTGTTCACCATCATCGAGCCCCCCAAAGACCGGGGCAACGGGACCCTGAAAAAGGGGTCGGAGATGTGGATGTACAATCCCAAGGTCAACCGGGTGATCAAGCTGCCCCCATCGATGATGGCCCAGTCCTGGATGGGCTCCGATTTCTCCAACAACGACCTCGCCAAAAGCGACTCGCTCCTCAACCATTACACCCATACGCTCGACGGAACCGAGACCCACGACGGCAAAACGGTCTATCGGATTCGCTCGACCCCCAAGCCCGGCGCGCCGGTGGTCTGGGGGAGCCAGCGCCTTAAAATCCGGGAAGACCACATTCTCCTCGAGGAGCGCTTCTACGACGAGGACGGGGTGCTGGTCAAAGCCCTGACCGCATCGGAGATCCATAAGCTCGGCGGCCGGCTCTACCCCCGGATCTGGAAAATGGCCCCGGCCGATAAGGAGGATGAATACACCCGGCTGGAGTATCAGGAGCTGACTTTCAAGGCGGACCTCCCCGATCGGCTTTTCACCGTATCGGCTCTGAAGCATCCGGGACGATAGGACGGGTCGTGCCCATCGACCTGAAAATGGCCTGGCGGAACTTGTGGCGGAACCCCCGGCGGACCGCGCTGACGGTGTCGGCCATCGCCTTTGCCGGTTTGCTGCTCGTGTTCATGCTCTCGTTTCAGCTCGGCTCCTATGAAACGATGATCAACGCCGCGGTGAAGCTCCAAACCGGACATATCCAGGTCCAGGCCGCCGGCTACCACGACACTCCAGACATCCGGAAGGTGGTGGCCCAGCCCGAGAAAGTGGGCGAGCTGATGGAGGCGGAGCCTTCGGTGTCTGCCTGGACCCCCCGGGCCGAAGCCTTCTCCCTGATCTCATCGGCCGACCGGACCTACGGGGCGATGGTGGTGGGGATCGACCCGCGGCGGGAGCCGTCGGTATCGACCCTGCCCAATCTGGTCCGGAAGGGAGCGTTTCTTGACGCGGCGGACGCCGCCGAGATTCTGGTGGGCCGGCTTTTGGCCCGGAACCTGAACGTCACGGTGGGCGATGAGCTCACCGTCCTGGGCCAGGGGCGGGACGGATCGGTGGCGGCCACGGTCCTGACGGTCAAGGGGATCTTTTCATCCGGCCAGGACGCCTTTGACCGGTCGGTGGTCCAGATGCCGCTCGGCTATTTCGGCGAGGTCTATTTCATGCGGGGAGCGGTCCACAAGGTGGTGGGGGTCTGTGACCGCCTGAGCGCCGTGCCCGAAGCCAGGGCGGCCATTGCCAAAGGCCTCGACGACATCGAGACCGAAAGCGAGCTGACGGTCCTGGACTGGGACGAGCTGATGCCGGGGCTCATGCAGGCCATCTCGATGGACCTCATCGGCGGACTTATCTTCTGGCTGCTCCTGATCATCGTGGTGGCCTTCAGCATCCTGAACACCTTCCTGATGGCCGTCTTCGAGCGGACCCGGGAGCTGGGGGTCATGATGGCCATCGGAACCCGGCCCGGCCGGCTGAGCCGGATCATCCTGGCCGAGTCCGGGGTCATGACCCTGGTGGGGGTGGGGATCGGTGTCGGCCTGGGATGCCTGGTCACGCTCTATTTCCAGTCCCACGGCATCGACGTCGGCGGGGCTTCCGAGCTCCTGGCCCAGTACGGCATTTCCGGGCGGATGTACCCGAAGCTGTCGGTCGTTTCCGCCAGCCTCGGCCCGGCCATGGTCCTGATCATTACCCTGCTGGCCGCCCTCTGGCCGGCCTGGAAGGTCCGGAGGCTCACGCCGGTGGCGGCGATGTCCCACACCTGAAGAGAGGTCAGGATAATCATTTCTTAGGTGTTTTCAACAAGGAGAATAAAATGAAGATTCCACATCCAATACAATATCAAGGAAGTAAAAGAAATTTAGCTCCCATTATTTTAAAATATTTCCCTCAAACTATTAAGAGATTAGTTGAACCTTTTGCAGGCACGGGTGCAATTAGTATCGCTTGTTCTAATGCAGGTATTGCTAAAAGTTTCTGGCTAAATGATTATAATAAACCATTGTCACAGTTATTAGAAATGATAATTTATAATGCTGAGGAATTAGCAGATTTTTATGAAGAATTATGGAATCAACAACATCCTGATAGTTTAGAACATTATTATAAAGTTAGGGAAAAATTCAACAAGACTAATGATCCAAAATTGTTTCTCTATCTTCTTTCTAGATGCGTTAAAGGTTCTGTAAGATATAACAATGAAGGATATTTCAATCAAAGCCCCGATAAAAGAAGAAAGGGAGCAACTCCGCACAATATGAGGAAAAATATCTATGGAGTATCATTTTTATTGAAAAATAAATCAGTAATTACTAATTTTGATTATAAAAAAATGGCTAATGATATTCGCCCTACAGACTTAGTATATATGGATCCACCATATCAAGGTGTTTGTAAAGATAAAGATAATAGATACTTTTCAAGTATTAATCATGATGAATTTATAAAATTTTTGTTAGAGCTAAATATTAAAAAGGTGCCATATATCATAAGCTATGATGGAAAATGCGGTAATAAACAATATGGAACAAATCTTCCTGAAAATTTAGAATTGAAAAGAATTGAAATTGAAGCCGGAAGATCATCACAATCTACTTTATTAGGAAGAAATCATATCACTTTTGAGTCTGTTTATATATCTAAATATTTATTAAAACTTATTGAAAATAAATATAAAAAGTACTCAAATCAGAATTACAAACAAATAGTACTTCTTGAGGATGAAATTATCTATGCCTAAATATACAAAAAATTTTCTTGAACTTTGTCAATCAGTAACTGCAAAACGTCCTAAAACAGTTATTGATCATATATTGAAGTATGGCCAAATCACAACAGAAGAGCTTAAAGATACATATGGTTATAATCATCCTCCAAGAGCGGTAAGGGACGTTAGAGAGCATGGAATTCCACTTGAGACATTTCGTGTAACGGGTTCTGATGGTAGAAAAATTGCTGCATATCGTTTTGGAAACCAAAGTGATGCAAGATTTGGTAAATTATCAGGGCGAACAGCCTTATCGAAAACGATTAAAGAATATCTTATTAAAAAATATGGTAACAAATGCTTCATTTATCTTGAAACAATTGATGAAAATGACTTACAAATTGATCATCGAATTCCATTCGAAGTTGCGGGAGATGGAGTAGCCGATGAAAAGAATCCAGATGATTTTATGCTATTATCTGGCTCAGCAAACCGCGCTAAATCTTGGTCATGTGAACATTGTAAGAATTGGATTAATCATAAAAATTCAGAAATTTGTTTAGATTGTTATTGGGCATATCCCGAAAGATATTCTCATATTGCAATGCGTCAGGTTCGTAGAGTTGATTTATTATGGGAAGGAGATGATGTAAAGCAATATGAATTTTTAAAAGAAAAAGCAGTATCTCATGATAAAAATATGCCTGAATTTTTAAAAGAAATTATTGATAATGAATTAAAGCGAAAGACCTAACAATTGGACTTTGGACAAAATTCGTCCCAAGATGTGGGCTTTTTATAAGCCACTGATCTAATTGATTAATATGTTTGATTGCTGTAACATTTAGAAATCATTTCTATTTTATGTCGTTCAAACATAACACACTAAAAATGTTTATCGTGAAAACATTAGTGCTGAGTGATGAGTGCTGAGTGATGAGTGATAAGTGATGAGGAATAAAGACCTCCGAGGTTTCCAAAACCTCGGAGGTCTGATGAGGTCTGAGGACGTTAATAGCTTAATCCGTTTTCATGCACGGGGGTGATCGCGGTACCTGACCCGATCATGAGGGTTTATTAGGCTGACCTAACTCTTAATTTTTTTAATGAAAAGTACACTCTTCATGATCCTTTTTGGGTCGGTGTATTTCATCATGTAGCTTTTGATCAGTCTGTGGCACTCGCATTCCAGTGGAATTCTGTCTGGCTACCGGATGAAATAAAAGAAGGAACATCACATGTTGATGATTGGCCATATCTTTTCATTCAATTAGAAGAAGTGAAGGAAGTAAGCACTTCAAACTTTGAAGATTTAGACGGAATTAATCGAGCCATTGATGGATTAGAAATATTGGAAATGGATAAAGCTTTTCATTTAGCAATTGACGACGCTTATGGTGGACGGGTTAACATCGTATTTACTGGTAAGCATTCGATATTAGCCCTTAATTTTGATGAAAGTGTTCTCAGAATATGAGAGCACAAAACCAAGCAAATTAACTCGGATGCAAATTCCGCTGCTCTCCATTTGCACCGGTTATTTGCGACGCTCAAAACCATAAGGAGGGAGATATGGGTCTGATGCGATACAATTTTGAGCCGTTAACCAAGATTTCGGAGCTTTCGCTGCTGGAGCGGAGCATCCGGGTCTTTACAGAGGAGTTCATTTTGTTGGTGAAGGAATCGGCCAGATGCGAGCTCAACGGGGTTCCCGGAACCCTGAAGCTCGGCGGCGGCCCGTGGCATCGGATTGTCTTTGTTCCCGATGACCCGTTTTACCTGGGCCGCTGCTTTCTCGATTTCAGCCCCCAGCAGGAGGCTGAACGGGAGTTTCACAAGCTGGCTGAGCGACTCCAGCCGCAAGCCAAAGACGAGACATCCCCTCAGCCGGCCGATCCCGAGCCGGAGGACACGAAACCTTCGGCCGCCAAGGATGCGCCGGCCGAAGGGAGTCCGACGGCCGAGACGTCCCCGGAGGCGGCCGGCGACCCGAACCCGGACGACGAGCGAGAGCGGAGCCAGCAGGCCGTGGTCGCGGCGCTGACGGCATTGGAAGCCGAGCCCGAGTGGGCCGACCGGTCGGGCAAGGAGCGGCGCCAGGAGGTGATCCGCCGAGCCCTGGCCGACCTGGGGCTCGAAGAGGAAGATTTCTACACGATCGCCTTTGCCTGCAACGACCTCGTCCACCTCGGCGTGGTGACCCCTTCCGGTCAGGGCTTTCACTTGACCGGGGCGTCGGCGGATTGATCCTCCCATGCACATCCAACTGGCCTGGCGCAACGTCTGGCGGAATCCTCGGCGGACGGTCGTCATCCTCGTTGCCGTCGTCATCGGCGTCTGGGCCATGGTCTTCCTGGGCGCCCTCATGCGCGGAATGGCCGACGGGATGGTCGAAAATGCCATCTCCACTCTGACCGGGGAGATCCAGGTCCACCGGGAGGGCTACCGGCGGGACCCGGTGATCGCCCACCGGATTGAACGCCCCGAGCCGGTCCGGGAAGCCCTGGAAAAGACCCTCCCCGACGGGTCCCGCTGGACGGCCCGGGTCCGGGTCAACGCGATCATCAACAACGCCCGGCACTCCGCCGGCGCCACCCTCGTGGGCATAGACCCAACGACCGAGGCCAACGTCTCCTTCATCGGTCCGTCGGCGGTCGTCGAAGGCCGGTATCTCGAGGCCGACGATGCCAACGCCGCGCTGGTCGGCCGGGCATTGGTGTCGCGGTTTGAAACCGAGCTGGGACACAAACTGGTGGTCATGTCCCAGGGGGCCGACGGCGAGATCGCCGCCCGGGCCTTCCGGATCGTGGGGGTCTTCCGGGCCGGGATGGAGGCCACCGAAACGGGGTTTGTCTTTGTGAACCGGGGGGCGGCCCAGCAGATGCTCAACATGGGCGACGCGGTCTCCGAAATTTCGATCATCCTGCCTGACCGGGACCGGGTGGATACCGCCGCCGACCGGCTCCTGGCGGCCCTGCCCGATTGGGCCGAGGTTCACACCTGGAAGGAGATCCTGTCGGCCATCAGCGCCTATCTTGAAGTCTTCAACGGCTTCATGTACCTCTGGTATCTGGTGATCTTCATTGCCATGGGATTCGGCATCGTCAACACCCTGCTGATGGCGGTCTTCGAGCGGATGCGGGAGTTCGGGGTCCTGAAGGCTCTCGGGATGAAACCGCTCCGGATCGTCGGGGGAATTCTCACCGAATCATTTTTGCTCCTCGCCGTGGGCACGGTCATCGGCAACCTTGCCGGGGGGCTGAGCGTCCTGGCGCTGGCCCGGACCGGCATCGATCTGTCCGCCATGGCCGAGGGGGCCGAATACGCCGGGATCTCCCGGGTCGTCTATCCGGCCCTGGCCGGTCGCGACGTATTCATTGCCAACGCCGTGGTTCTGGGATTGGGCCTCGTGGTCAGCCTCTATCCGGCAATCAAGGCGGCCCGGATCACCCCGGTCCGCGCCATGGCCTACCACTGAAACCGGTCGGAGGGATTCAGATGACGGATATCGTCACGGTCACCGACATTCGGAAAACCTATCAGCAGGGCGATGTCGAGGTCCACGCGCTCCGGAGCGTGAGCCTCACGGTGGCGAGGGGCGGGTTTGTGGCGCTGGCCGGGCCATCCGGGTCGGGCAAGACCACCCTGCTCAACATCATGGGCGGACTCGACACGCCGGACGCCGGGACCGTGACGGTGGACGGCCGGGCCTACGAGGAACTGTCGGCCGGCCAACTGGCCGACCTCCGGCTCCATCGGATCGGGTTCATCTTCCAGTCCTATAACCTCATCCCGGTGCTTTCGGCCGAGGAAAACGTCGAATACGTGATGCTGCTCCAGGGGGTACCCCGGCGGGAGCGGCGGGACCGGACCCGGAAGGTCCTGGACGACGTCGGTCTCGACGGGCTTTACAGCCGCCGGCCCCATGAGCTGTCCGGCGGTCAGCAGCAGCGGGTGGCGGTGGCTCGGGCCGTGGTCTCCAACCCGGCCATCGTCCTGGCCGACGAGCCCACCGCCAACCTCGATTCGGAGACGGGGCGGGGGCTTCTGGAGATGATGCGGGAGATGAACGAGCGCCGGTCGGTCACCTTTGTCTTTTCCACCCACGATCGGATGGTCATGGAATACGCTCATCGGCTGGTCCGGCTCCGGGACGGTCGGGTGGTGTCGGATGAAACCCCGTAATCCCCTGCCGGCCACCATTCTGGCGGTGATGCTGATCCTCCCCGCCGCCGCGGCGGGCGACCCGCCGCAATGGGGAGGTCATCTCCGGGGCCGAGCTGAGGTCCTCTGGCCGGATTCGTCAAACGGAATCGTGGACGGCATCGGCGAGGCGCGGCTGAAAAGCCAGGCAAACCTGTCGTCCTGGGGCCGGTTGGATCTTCACTACGAGGGGGTCTGGGCCGTCGGCGACACAGCCGGGGATTCTCTTTCGGCGGTCGGGATCGACCCCGGCGGGGGGACAGGCGGGCCGCCCGGCGCTCCCAGGCGCCTGATGGACCTGAGCCGCACCGTGACCGAGCGGGGAGACGCGGTAGCCTACCACCGCATCGACCGGCTGTCTCTCACCCTCTTTCCCCAATGGGGCACCGTAACCCTCGGCAGGCAGGCTCTGACCTGGGGCAACGGCCTGCTCTTCAACCCCATGGACCTCTTCAACCCCTTTTCCCCCACCGACTTCGACCGGGATTACAAGGTCGGCGACGACATGGTCAGCGTGTCCCTTGCCGGAAAGGGGATGACCGGACTCCAGGGGCTCTATGTGCCCCGACGGTCCGAAGACGGAGACCTCGACTGGACGGCATCCTCCGCCGCCACCAAGCTCCACACGGCGGTCGGGACGACCGAGCTCGATCTCACCCTGGCGGTCCACTACGGCGATCCGGTGGTCGGGGTCGGAGCCATGGGATATCTCGGCGGGGCCGCCTGGCGGTCCGATCTGGTGGTGACGTCCATGGATGACGCCCCGGGCTCGGAAGCGGCGATTCAATGGGTGGTCAACCTGGATTACGCCTGGACCCTGGGCGGGAAAAATTGCTACGGCGGTCTGGAATACTATCACAACAGCCTGGGAGCCGATGATCCGGCTGATGCCGCCTTCGACCCGGTTCTGATGGAGCGGCTGGTTCGGGGTGAGATCCACACCCTGGGTAGAGACTATCTGGCCGGTCAGGTACGGATCGAGCTCCACCCTCTGGTCAACGCCTTTTTCACGGGGGTGGTCAACCTCGGGGACCCCTCAGCGGTTTTCCAGCCCCGAGCCGTCTATGATTTCCGGCAAAATCTCCAGTGGCTCCTGGGCGGGACCGTTTATGCCGGCGGGCCGGGCACCGAGTACGGCGGCTTCGACTTGGCCGCCGGGCGGGTCGATCCGGCGCCGGCGCTCTACACCTGGATCACCTGGTTTTTCTAAGGCGCTCCATATTGATTTCCGAACAGCTCAATTGATTTCCG
>CAZWGY010000013.1:0-23803 GCA_964633575.1 uncultured Desulfobacteraceae bacterium | reverse complement strand
GGTCTCCCCCATGGACTCGCCGTTCAAATGGTTGATCACGTGGTACTGATCCATGTCCGGGGCCATGCAGACGGCATTGACGCCGGCCCGGTCCAGAAAGAGTAGGGTCAGGACCGCTTCGTGGACCTCGCTGCCGTCGTAAACTCCGCATCCCGCCAAAATAACGCCGACCTGTTTTGCCATATCACCAATCTCCTTCATTGATTCAGTTTCAGGTTGCGGATCCCCCCGAGTAGAGGGTTTCCAGGTAAAACCGGCTGATGGGATCGATCCCATCGCTTCGGTGGTCCGGGCTCCCGTTCTTCCGGGCCATCTCCGTCCGGATTTCGGTGGCCAGGGTCTTGCCCAGCTCCACGCCAAACTGGTCAAAGGGATTGATCCCCCAGATAAAGGCCTCGTAAACCGTCCGGGCCTCATAAAACGATAGCAGCCGTCCCACGTTTTCCGGGGAGAGGTCTTCGAGCAGAATGGTTGAGGATGGCCGATTTCCCGAAAAGGCCCGGGCCGGGTCCGGATGGTCCTTGCCGATAGCCAGTGCCCTGGGCTGGGAGATCAGGTTCGCCCAGAGCTCCTGATGGTTGGTCACCCCTCGGGATGTCGCCGTATAGCCATCGTATTGGGGCCGGATCACGCCGATGAAGTCGATGGGGAAAGGGCGTCCCTGGTGGGCGAGCTGGAAAAAGGAGTGCTGAGCGTTGGTGCCGGGCTCGCCGAAGACAATGACGCCGGTATCGACTCCCACCGGAGCCCCGTCGGCGGTGACCGACTTCCCGTTGCTTTCCATGTAGAGCTGCTGGATGTGGGGGGCCAGCTTGTTTAATGGAGTGGCGTAAGGGATGATCCCCTGGGCCGGATACCCCAGGGCATTGGCGTTCCAGATCCCGATCAGGGCCGCCAGGAGGGGAAGGTTCCGTTCCGGCGGGGCGTCCCGGGCGTGGCGGTCCATTTCCGACGCGCCCCGGAGAAACCGTTCGAAACGCTCATAGCCCAGATAGAGGCTCAGGGGAACGCCCCCCACCGCCGAGCTGACGCTGTACCGGCCGCCGATGAAATCGAACATGAGGAAGGCCCGGAGCACCGGGTTTTCCGGATCATCGCCGGGGCTGCCCTTGGCGGTGACCGTCACCACGTGCCGGTCGGGCGGAAGGCCCCGACGTTCCATGAAATCGTAGGCCAGGTGAGCGTTGGCCAGGGTTTCGGCGGTAGTATAGCTTTTTGAAATCACCACCCAGAGGGTCGTTTCGGGATCAATGCGGGCGGCCACCGCCCCGAAGTTGTGGATATCCACGTTGGCAAGATAGTGGATGGTCATGCCGCCGTCGGCCAGAGCCCCGAGAGCCTCGGAGACAAAGGCCGTTCCCAGGTAGGAACCGCCGATCCCGATAATCACGATGTGCTCGAAGGGCCGGCCGGTGCTCCCGGTGATCTCCCCGGCCCGGACCGCTTCGGCAAAGGACCGGATCTCATCCCGGACCCGCCGGATCCCGGGCATGACATCCGTCCCGTCGAGATAAACCGGCTCGTCGGTCAGATTCCGGGCGGCCGTGTGGAGGGCCGCCCGGTTTTCGGTGACGTTGACCCGTTCGCCGGCCATCATGGCCCGGAACCGGCCCATGGGGTCCCGCTCCCGAGCCAGCTCCAGCAAGAGATCCAGCCCTTCCAAGTCGATCCGCTGCCGGGAAAAATCAAAAAAGAGCCCACCCCCGGTCGCGGAAAACCGTGAAAGCCGATCCGGCTGAGCCAGCAGCCGGGCAAGATGTCGGTCCGGCTGGTCCATGCGGTCGGCATGGCGGGTCAACCGGTGCCAGACGGGAAGGTTATCAAGCTTCTGGGGGGTCATGGGAGCTCCTTGTGGTGGATGGTGTCGGCCTCAAATTAGAAAATAGCTTGAATTCTGAAGTAGAAAAAATATATAGTGCTGATACCATATCATCATGAAGCTCGTCAAGGCATTTCAGATGATATCCAGAAATGCCCGGAGGGGCCGGTGCTTCCGGGAATGCGGTCGGTCGGCCCCCTGAAGCGGTACCGCGAGGCTCCATAAGGGTATTTATTGACAGCACAACCGGCCCATTGCTATGATCGGTAGACTCTGTGGACGGGGGAGCGTGCTGATTTCATAAAATCATTTTGACACCGGGGCACGGTTTGGGTAAAGGATGGTAGCGTTTCTGGAACAATGCGGGGAAGGGTCTTTGCCGATAGAGAGCCGCGGAAACCGCATCCACCACACGCAAACAAGCGTTCCTGCCCGGACCTGACGGCCTTATCCGCGGCCTACGGGTCCATTGACTTGGAAACGGGAGGATAGAAACTTGGGATCCAATTATGACGATAACGCCACATTCACTGAATACGCCCTGGGCCAGGAACAGCTCGACCAGATCGAGGCGATCCTGCAGGATGACCTGGTGGATGCAGGCGTCACCAGCGTGATGTTGATCGATCTGGCGGGCAACATCATCGCTCAGCGGGATAATGGTCAGTGCGACCACGACATCTACTCGCTGGCGGCCCTGGCATCGGCCAATTTTGCCGCCGTGGACACCATGGCCAAGATCGTCGGTGAGCAGGAGTTCTCCCTGCTGTTTCACAAAGGGGAAAACGAAAACATCCATTTCAGCAAGGTGTTAAGCGATTTTCTGCTCATCACCATCTTTAGCAAGAAGGTCACCTTGGGGTTGCTCCGCCTGAAAGTGGCCGAAGCGACCGAGAGGATCAAGGAGATTTGGGAGTAAAAGGCGGCGGTCACTGGGTCCGGATGGGTTTTTGGCCTGCCATGGACAACTCTAACGGCTGAGGAGGGAACTGCTTTGGCGTTCGTGAACATGAAAACGAAAGAGGTCCAGGCGAAGATCGTCTTCTATGGCCCGGGTCGAGGTGGGAAGACGACGAATCTGGAATATATCTATAAAAAATTCCGTGAACGAATCAAATCGGATATGGTCAGTATAAAGACCCATGGTGACCGAACACTCTTTTTTGACTTCCTGCCCTTTGACATCGGAAAGATAATGGGCTACGATGTTAAGGTTCAGTTGTACACCGTCCCTGGGCAGGTCAAATACGACGCCACCCGTCGATTGGTCCTCAAAGGGGTCGATGGTATCGTCTTTGTCGCGGACTCCCAGAAGGAAATGCGGAAAAAAAATGTTCTGGCCCTGAAGAACCTACAGGAAAACCTGGCCACCTACAAAAAGAGCATCTTCAAGGTCCCGCTGGTGCTCCAATACAACAAGCGCGACCTTAAGGATGTCCCGCTTTTGCCCGTCGAGGTGATGGAAAAGGATTTGAACAGTCAGTTGAAAGTGGCCTCTTTCGAGGCATCCGCAATCACGGGCGAAAATGTGGTCACCACGCTGAAGAAGAGCATCTCCCTGACCATGGCTTCCCTGCAAAATGTCTTGAAATAGGAGGACACACCGTTGGGTTCAGATTTTGACGATAACGCCAGCTATTCCGAATACGCCCTGGGCCCCGAGCAGCTTGAAAGCATCGAGCAGGTGCTGGAAGAAGACCTGATCGCCGCCGGCGTTCACAGCGTCCTGCTCATCGACATGGCGGGAAACATCATTGCCCAGCATGACAACGGTGAGTGCGAGCACGACCTCTATTCGCTGGCGGCGCTTGCATCCGCCAATTTCGCCGCGGTGGACACCATGGCTAAGATCGTTGGCGAGGAGGAGTTCTCCCTCCTGTTCCACAAGGGCGAAAGCGAAAACATCCATTTCAGCAAGGTCAACCCCGAATTTCTGCTCATTACCATCTTCGGCAAGGAAGTGGCCCTGGGACTGCTCCGGCTCAAGGTGGCGGAAGCCATCCAGAAGATCAACGACATCTGGTAGGCCCGCTGAGGCCAAGCAACGGCGGTTCGGACGGGATACGGACGTTTCCGGTCGAGCACCATTCCTGAAGGAGGAAAGCAAGTGGGTTCCAACGACAGTATGTCCGGCGAAGTCGATAACCGGCTGGAGGATCTCTTTGGCGACGAAAACGAGGATCGGGACGGGAGTATGGACCCCAATCAGTCCGTGGAGGTGGACCAGCGATTGAACGACTTTTTCGGAGACGGAGACGACGACCCGTCGGACGGTTCGCCGGTGCTGTCGGAAGATCCGGTCGACTCGCCCGCCGACACCCCGCCCCCCCGGCCCCCCGCCAAGCCCAAAAAGCCGGCTCCCAATGACAAAGGCTACACTGAAAGCGACGTGGAGCACTCATCCCTGAAAGAGCTGAAATCGGTGATCCTCTCCTTGGAATGGGAGATCTCCGATTCATTGATGGACCGCCTCACCGAAGAGGTCCAGAAGCTGGAAAAGCGGTACAAGGGGGACAAGATCCTGGTGGCCTTCCTCCAGCTTCTCGGGTCGCTGTGTAAGTACATCCAGAAGAAGAAAGCCGAGGCCCATCCGGACTCCATCAGCCTCCTGAACTCGGTTTACGAGAACCTCGAGCAGGTGATGCTGTCCGAGAAGCTCACGGATAGCGTCAAAAAGAAGATGCTTGTCGGGGAGGTCAACAAGTACAAGCAGCTCAAGGAGCAGATCAAGGATTTCGGAAAGGGTCGGAAAGCGGCATCCTCCCGGCCGGTGGCGAGGCCCGACGAAGCGCCTGAGGCCCCTGATGAGTCGGCCGAAGCGCCTCCGCCGGAGGAGTCTTCGACGGAGATCCAGGGCCCGGTCACCAACGCCGAAATTCTGACTGCATTGGACAAGATCCACCGGACGCTCCAATCGGAGCTGAAAGCTCTGCGGGAGGAGCTCCGGGAATGGCGGGAAAGCCGTTAGGCATCGCCGTCCCTCATCTTCGAATCGATACCGAACATGCGTAAGGGAGACCGACAGCGATGATCGTCTTCTGCGAGGAGTGCGGCGCCAGAAATATCGTGGAACCGGAACAGCTTAAGGGGGCGACGCCGCCTCGCTGCCAGGCTTGCAAGGACATCCTGCGGATCCCCGTCGCCGCCCGCGCCGACAGCTCATCCGTCGTCACCGTCCGTCTGGAGCTGCGGTTTCGGGAAGAGGTTCTCGAGATCAGCGCATCCCGCCCGTCGGTCACCATGGGCCGGCAAAGTCATAACAACCTGGTTGTCGAGGACAGCCGGGTCTCCCGCTCCCACGCCCGGATCGTCTATCGGCAGGACCAGTTCTACCTGGTGGACCATTCCACCAACGGCACCTACGTCTTTATCAAAGGGGAAAAGGGGATGAACCTCAAGCAAAAGGAGATCCCCCTCAAAGGCAGCGGTATCTTCGGGCTGGGCCGCCGGGTTGCTCCCGACTCCCCCGAAGCCATCCACTTCAATGTCAAGGCCTGACGGCCCGACCCGCTCCCCCCTTTCCGCCTCCCGTCCAGATTCGGGTATCAGGCAGCGGCGGTCTGGTCCTTGATGAGCATGGTGGCCGGGTCCAGGATCACCGGCGGCGACCCCGAGCCGGCTTCGACCCCATCGCCGATTAGCCGTCGGATCTCGATCTCCTTTCCCACCGGATTCAATTCAAAGGCCACATGAAACAGATCCGCAACGTCCTTTAAGGGCACGGGCAGGCCGTCGGGGCCCGGCGGCTCGTGGCGGTGGGTCTTCACCGTGAACCAGACCGGCAGCTCGTAGGCTCGGGCGAGGGACTGGAAGGATTCCAGGGTGGACCGGACCCCTTCGCCGAAGGGCAACCCGTCCACGAGGATCATCCGGGGCATAAAGATGTCCTGCTCGGTCAGCTCGGTGAGACGGTCCTCCAGCCGATCGACGGAAAACCCTTCGGCGTGGAAAGCCATGATCAGCCGATGGGGCAAAATGGTCTCCCAGAGCGGGTCCATCTCCCCGATGTCATAGAGCCGGGCAACGTTCCGAAAAACCTCCTCGTACCAGAGACAGACCTTTTTCACCGGGTCCGAGAGGCTGATGTGGAGCACGTTTTGGCCCCGCAGGAGGCTGTCCAGGGCCAATTGGACCATGAGGGCGGTTTTTCCCACCCCGGCCCGAGCGGAGACCGCCCCGAATCCGCCGGCCGGCGGCATGTCATCGGCCTCCCCGCCGATGGTCCGGAGCGGGTTCCGGAAAATCAGATCCTTCTTCAACATGACAAGATTCCTTTCGACTAGATAGATTACCGCCTCGGCCCGCCGGTGGCGGGCAGGCTCATCGTCCTGGCCCATCATCATTTCGCCCCGCCGCGAGGCCGGTCCCCGAAAGCGTCCGGCCCGACGGCTCAGGCCACATGCTTCTTGTCCTCCGCCGCCTTTTTGGCCAGCTCCTCGGCGATGCTCGCCGGCACCTGCTTGTAGGCCGAAAATTCCATGGTGAACTGGGCCTTGCCCTGGGTGGCCGACCGAAGGACCGTGGAATAGCCGAACATCTCGGCTAAGGGGACCTGGGCCTCGATCACGCATATCGGGCCTTCGTCCTGGGACCCGAGGATGATGCCCCGCCGCTGGTTGAGCAGCCCCATCACAGACCCTTGAAACTCGTTGGGGCTTTCCACCACCACCTTCATGATCGGCTCCAGGATGACCGGCTTGGCCTTGGCATAGCCCTGCTGGAAGGCGCCCCGGGCCGCCGCCTGGAAGGCCATCTCCGACGAGTCCACCGAGTGGGAAGCTCCGTCGTTGATCACCACGCGGATCCCGTTGACCGGAAATCCCATCTTGGGGCCCTTGGCCAGACAGCTCCGGAAACCCTTTTCACAAGAAGCGATAAACTGAGTGGGGATGGAGCCGCCCACCACCTCGTTTTCGAAAACGAAATCGGCTTCTGAGGTGGGTTCGAGATATCCCGCCACCCGGCCGTACTGGCCGGCCCCGCCGGTCTGCTTCTTGTGGATGTAGTCGAACGCCGCCTGTTGGGTGATGGTCTCCCGGTAGGCCACCTGGGGCATTCCGGTGTTGACCTGGGCCTTGTACTCCCGGCGCATCCGCTCGACATAGACATCGAGGTGGAGCTCCCCCATTCCGGAAATGATCGTCTCGCCGGTCTCGTCGTTGACATAGGTCCGGAAGGTCGGGTCTTCCTTGGAAAACCGGTTCAAGGCCTTGGACATGTTGACCTCCGACTTGTTGTCCGAGGGGACGATGGCCAGGGAGATCACCGGCTCGGGGACATACATCGAGGTCATGGTCAGGCTCATCCCCTGGCTTACGAAGGTGTCCCCCGACGCGCACTCGACGCCGAACAGGGCGCCGATGTGGCCGGCCGGAATCCGGTCGATCTCCTCCATCTGGTTGGCGTGCATCCGGACGAGGCGCCCCACCTTGAGCTTCCTGCCGGTCCGGACGTTGTAAACCGTATCCCCCTTGGCCAGAGTTCCCTGATAGACCCGGATATACGTCAACTGCCCGTAAGGCCCGTCCTCCAGCTTGAAAGCCAGCGAGACCAGCGGTTTCTTCGGGTCCGCCGTCAGCACCACCACCGCCTCGTCCTGATCCATGTCCATCGCCTCATTCTGGACATCCAGCGGCGATGGCAGCAGATGGGTTACGCCGTTGAGCAGCGGCTGGACCCCTTTGTTCTTGTAGGCCGATCCCATGAAGACGGGAGTAATGGCCCGCTGAATGGTTCCCTCACGGAGTGCCTCCCAGATCATCGTCTCGGAAACCGGTGCCTCTTCAAGGATTGCCTCGGTGAGGTCGTCCGAAAAGAGAGCCGCCGCGTCGAGGAGAACTTCCCGGCGGGTCCGGGCCTCTTCGGCCAGGGCTTCGGGGATGGGCGTCTCCCGGAGAATCTCGCCGTTTGCGCCGTCGAAGTAGATCGCCTTCATGGCCACCAGATCGACGACCCCTTCGAAGTCGGCCTCCAGGCCGATGGGCATCTCCATGGCCACGGCGTTGTGGCCGAGCTTGTCCCGAAGCTGGTCGATAACCCGGAAGGGGTTGGCCCCGCTCCGATCACACTTGTTGACAAAGGCGATGCAGGGGACCCGGTACCGCTTCATCTGGTGATCCACCGTGATCGACTGGCTCTGGACCCCGCCCACGGCACAGAGGACCAGAACGGCTCCGTCCAGGACCCGCAGGGCCCGCTCCACCTCGATGGTGAAATCGACGTGGCCGGGGGTATCGATGATGTTGATCTTGTGTTCGGCCCATTCACAGAAGGTGGCCGCCGACGCGATGGTGATCCCCCGCTCCCGTTCGAGCTCCATGGAATCCATGGTGGCCCCGACCCCATCCTTGCCCCGGACGTCGTGGATGGCGTGGATCCGCTTGGTGTAGAACAAGACCCGCTCGGTTAGCGTGGTTTTGCCCGAATCGATATGGGCGCTGATCCCGATGTTTCGAACTTTTTGCATGTCGTCTTGCATGGTGGTTGTCCCCTTTACACGGAAAATTTGGGAGTGCGTACGAGAAAAGAAAATCCCCCATCGGATCGTGTGATCCGGTGAGGGATTTCTACACGCTAAAAACGAGGAAGATAAACACCCGATCACTTCATGTCAAGAGATTTTTCGAGGAATTCAATCTTTCCTTGCACCTGCGGGCCATTCTAGTGTATTCGCATCGCGGGCCGGGGCCTGATCCCCGTCCTGAACCTCATGCAAGGAAAGCTCTCGGATGAACAACCGGACAGACAACTCAAGCGCTTCCCCGGCGCCGGTGGGCGAAACGGTGGCCGCCGGGCTTCAGGCCGGCTGGCCCATCTGCCTGGGCTATCTTCCCATCGGCCTGGCCTTCGGCGTCCTGGCCCAGAAATCCGGTCTGAGCCCTTTGGAGATCGGGCTCATGTCAACCATGGTTTTCGCCGGCAGCTCCCAGTTCATCGCGGTGTCGATGATCGCCGCCGGCGCCGCCGGCCCGTCGATTATCCTGACGACGTTCATGGTCAACCTTCGCCATTTCCTGATGAGCTCGGCCCTCTCCCTCTTTGTCGGGGGTACGGGACGAGGCCGTCTGGCGCTGCTTGCCTACGGCGTCACCGACGAGAGCTTTGCCGTGAGCTACGCCAGGTTCAAGACCGGCGGTTGGTCCGTGGAACGGGCGCTGGTGGTCAACCATTCCGCCAACCTCGCCTGGATTCTCTCCACGGTGGCCGGCGGCTACGGCGGGCGGTTTATCCCGGCGGGGGCCTTCGGCATCGACTACGCCCTGATTGCCATGTTCATCTGCCTGCTGGTCTTTCAGCTTAACGGCCGCCGGTATCTCATCACGGCCCTGGTCGCCGGCGGGCTTTCGGTTCCGCTCTCCCTGACGGTCCCCGGCAATCTCCACGTGGTCATTGCCGCATCGGCCGCGGCCACGGTCGGGGTCTATCTCATCGATGCCCGACGGCGGGGGAGTCAATGACATTGATTTCCGAACAGCTCAATTGATCGACTATATCCTGATTATAGCCGGGATGGGGCTGGTGACGTATCTTCCCCGCTGGCTGCCGTTCTGGCTTCTGGCCAACCGCCGGCTCCATCCGACTCTCGAGGCCTGGCTCGACCTGATCCCCGTGGCCATCCTGAGCGCCCTGCTCCTGCCGGCTCTGGTCACGTCCGGGGCTCCTCTCCGGCTGGACCCGCTCAATCTCCGCCTTCTGGTGGCGATCCCCACCCTTGGCTTCGCCCTCCGGACCCGCTCGCTGGGCGGCACGGTGGTAGTCGGCATGGCCCTCTTCTGGCTGGGCGAAGCGCTTTTACCAGAACTCCCTTGATTTCCGAACTGCTCAATTGATTTCCGAACTGCTCAATCAGTGACCACAACAGAAATCGCCGCAACATCCGTCTCCGCAGGCGGCCAGAGAGGCCATGGCCTGGACCACCTCACGCCCCTCGGCGGGGCGGACCGCCTCCACCCGGGCTTTCAGGTAAAAGTCCCCGCCGGCCGCCGGCAGCATCGACATCAGGTGTCCGAAGGTTGCCGGGGCCTCGCCGCCCACCACTTGCAGCAGCACCTCGTCGCCCGGGGCTTTGTCGGCCAGGGCATATTCAAACGGTGTCAGCCCATCGCCGCCGATCCCGAAGATGAAATCCGCCCCCACCGGCTCGGGGGTCAGGTCCATTCGCTCCGGGGAGGTACCCGCTTCCAGCCGGAGGGTCACCGCGCTCAATTGATCCACTCGATCCGTCTCCATCGACATAATCCGCTCCTTATGTATTCGTGTCGTGTCGTGTCGGTTCCGATCCGTCGTTTTGTACAATCTAAGACCGTCGGGAACGGCCCGCAAGCACAAATGATTTCCGAACAGCTCAATCAGGGGGATTCAATCCCAATGAAAGAGCCACCGTTTTTTCATTTCCAATAACAACCGCCCGTCTCTCCGCCGTTTTTTGACTTGAAAAGCCTTCTGGGGTATGCTATCAGCCTAATTCTAATCCGGCGACGGAGCCTGTTTTATTTCTTATCTCAATTCAGGAGCTTAACCGTTACCCCCAAATTTAAGGAGGCAGTTATGCGCAAAGGCATCGGATGGATCGTTTTCGCACTCGTTTTTGGACTGGTTTTCGCGCCATGCGGTTTGGCGGCGGAAGCCCCCATCAAGGTCGGCATCAACGCGCCGCTCACCGGGGACATCCCGAAAGTGGGCGAAGGCACCAAGTTCGCGGCCCGGATGTGGCTCAGCGACATCGAGGCGGCCGGTGGGCTGAAAGTCGGCGATAAGACCTATCCCGTGGAACTGGCTATCGAGGACAACGAGTCCAAGGCCGAATCGGCGGTCAAGGCCAACACCAAGATGATCACGGAGGACGAGGTTCTGGTCATTGTCGGCCCTCAGTCATCCAAGCAGGCGGTGCCGGCCGGCGGCGTGGCCGACAACTGGAAGACCCCCATGATCAGCCCCTGGTCCACCAACCCCGATACCACCAAGGATCGGCCCTTCGTCTTCCGCGGCTGCTTTCTAGACCCCTTCCAGGGGCCGGTGGTGGCCAACTTCATCACCGACGAGCTGGGCTTCACCAAGGCTGCGGTCCTTTATGACGTGGCCAGCGATTACCCCAAGGGGCTGGCCGAGTTCTTCAAGGAAGCCTGGGAGAAGATCCACGGTGAAGGCTCCGTGGTTGCTTATGAAAGCTTCACCACCAAGGATGCCGACTTCAGCTCGCAGCTCACCAAGATCATCCAGTCCGGCGCCGAAGTGCTGTTCACCCCCCAGTATTATAATGAGGTCGCCCTCATCGTCCAGCAGGCCCATGAACTGGGATGGGACAAGCCCATCGTCGGCTCGGATTCCTGGGGATCGGCCGAGACGGTGGAGCTCTGCGGCAAAGACTGCTACGGGCTCTTTTTCTCGACCCATTACGCGGCGGCCGGAGCCACCGGCAACACCAAGGCGTTTATCGAGCGGTACCAGAAAGCTCACGGCTATGTGCCCGACGATGTGGCGGCCCTCACCTGGGATGCCCTGAACATCGTCGAAGAGGCCATCACGAGCTGCGGCCGGATCACCGGCGACATCGAAAAAGACCGGAAATGCGTCCGGGACGCCCTGGCCCGGATCAAGGAGTTTGACGGGATCACCGGGAAGATGACCTTCACCGAGGAGGGCGACCCCATCAAGTGCGCCGTCATCGTGAAGATCAGCGATAAGGGTGAATACGAGTTCTACAAGTCGGTCTGTCCGTAACCGCCGGCGGCGGGTGCTCCCGCCACCAGAGCGGGCGCTTGGCAACATGGGACGGGCCGGGGCGGTTTTCAACCCCGTGCCCGCCCCTTTTGCGGATAAAGGGGAATGGACGTGATGGCTTTCTTTTTCCAGAATCTAATCAACGCCTTGCAATGGGGCAGTTTTTACGCCATGATCGCCCTGGGCTACTCCATGGTTTACAGCATCCTGATGCTTTTCAACTTTGCCCACGGCGACATCTTCATGGTGGGGGCTTACATCGGATTCGGCGTGGCCACCGGCCTGGTGGCGCTCACATCGGTCGGCGCCATCGTCCTGCCCGGCTGGATGATCCTGATGCTGACCATCATCATCTCCATGTTTCTGACCTCGTTTGTCGGCATGATCGTGGAGCGGGTGGGCTACCGCCCCCTTCGGGACGCGCCCCGGGCGTCGGCCGCCATCACGGGCCTGATGATCGGAATCATCCTGGAAACCGCGAACCTGGCCATCATGGGGGCCCGCCGGGTCCGGTTTCCGTCTCTCATCGAGTCGTCCACCTACAATATCGGCGGGGTCTTTGTCACCGACAAGAAGATCATGATCGTTGTGATCTCCATTTTGTTCATGCTCGCGTTGCACCTGTTCGTCCAGCGGTCGCGGTACGGGATGGCCATGCGGGCCATGGCTTTCGACTACGTGGTGGTGCCGTTGATGGGAGTGCCGATCAACACCATCGCCCGGCTTACCTTTGCCATCGGCTCCGCGCTGGCGGCTGTGGCGGGCATCCTTTTCGGAGTCGCCTACCCGGTCCTGGACCCTTACATGGGGATTCTCTTCGGATGGAAGGCGTTTGTGGCCGCGATCCTCGGCGGCCGAGGCTCCATCATGGGCGCGACCCTGGCCGGATTCCTGCTGGGGTTTATCGAAATCTTCGTGGCCATGATCTTTCCGTCCACCTTTCGAGATCTCATCGCCTATTCCATCATCCTGCTCATTCTGGTCTTCCGGCCCCACGGCTTCTTTGGCGAACCGTACAGCGCCAAATTGCGGCTCTGACGGCCGAAAGTGATGAACGGCCCGGTACTGACTTGCTCAATTGTGGCCATATTATGATCCTTATGCGAAGGTAAACATGGAAACGACACACGACGACATCCAGGCGGACGCCCCGACGGACCACCGCGAACCCGCCGGCGGCTGGCGGACCGCTCTGGCACGGATTCCCATGTTGGGCTGGCTTTTTGGGGGGCTTTCGGCGGTCATCCTCGAACATTTCCTGGGCACTGCCCTGGCCCAAGGCGTCGGCCTGGCCAAGGTCCCGGCTCTGCTCGGCTGCCTGATCATGCTGAAAACGCCTCTGCTGATCCCCCGGGTGCTCATTTTTGTTGTCCTTATATACCTCATCCCCATCCTGGTTATAGCCAGAACGTTCCGTGATCCGGCCAACTGGCTGGCCGCCCGGCTGATCCGGCTGCCCATTTCGGTCCCGGTCATTCTCCACCTCGGGCTGCTGTACCTTATCCTCCACATCTGGAGCGACGTGAGCGCCTACCGGGTTCTGACCCTGAAACTCACCCTCATCGCCGTGATGATGACGCTGAGCCTGAACGTCATCAACGGGTACATGGGCGAATTCTCCTGCTCCCATCCGGGGTTCATGGCCCTGGGGGCCTACGCGGCATCGGTGGTTACCCTTCTGTTTTTTGCCGACGACCGGATCTTCGGCGAGGCCCTCCTTACCGATGCCCTGGGGCCCTTTGTGTTTCCACTGGCTCTGGTGGCCGGAGGGTTCATGGCCGCTTTGGGCGCTCTGGTGATCGCCATTCCCTCCTTCCGGACCCGGGGGGATTATCTGGCCATTATCTCCCTGGCCTTCATGTTCATCGTCAAGTCGATGATCGAAAACATGGAAATAGTGGGCGGTCCCCGGGGCCTGGGCGGTCAGCCCAATTACGCCGGCCTGCCCACGGTCTTTATCTGGACCGTGCTCTGCATCTGGATCATCAACAACTTCGTCCGGTCCACCCTCGGCCGGTCTTTAAACGCGGTCCGGGACGATGAGGTGGCCGCCGACGCCATGACCGTCAACACCCGGCGCACCAAGATCATCGCCTTCATGTTCGCCGCCTTCTGGGCCGGAGTGGCCGGAGGGCTGTTCGCCCACGTGCTCCGGTACGTCAATCCCAGCACCTTCGGCATCCAGAAGCTGGCCGAGGTCCTGGCCATGGTCTATTTCGGCGGACTCAATTCCGTCTATGGCTCCATCTTGGGAGGGGTGAGCCTGAGTCTTCTGAGCGAGGCCCTGCGCCCCCTGGAGATCTTCAAGTGGATCATTATCCCCCTGCTGCTCATCCTGGTGATGATCTTCCGTCCCACCGGCCTCATCGCCTTTCGGGAGTTCAACGTCCGGGAGATCATCCGGCCGAAACGGCAAAGCGAATAAGAGGTTTGAGATGCCCCTCCTCGAAATAAAGGACATGACCCATTACTTTGGCGGGCTCCGGGCCGTCCATCAGTATTACCTGACGGTCGAGCCCGGCCAGGTCCGCGGTCTCATCGGCCCCAACGGCGCCGGGAAAACCACCATCTTCAACCTGATCACCGGCATCCACCGCCCCACCGAGGGAAAAATCACCCTGGACGGCCGGAACATTGTCGGTTTGCACCCTCACCAGATCGCGGCCCGAGGGCTGGGCCGGACCTTCCAGGACCTCCGGCTCTGGCGCCACATGACGGTCCTGGAGCACGTGAAGATGGCTCAGTACGCCCGGATCACTTACGGCCTTATGGGGGCCTTTTTCGGCACCCCTCGACGGCACCGTGAGGAGGCCCGGATCGAGGCAACCGCCATGGGCCTCCTGGAGATGATGCAAATCACCCACCTCGCCGATCAATTGGTGGTCAACCTCCCGTATGGCGCCCAACGCCGGGTGGAGATGGCCCGGGCTTTGGCCACGGAGCCGAAGATCCTCTTTTTAGACGAGCCCACCGCCGGGATGAACCCCGAGGAGCTGATCCAGATGATGCGGATCATCCGGCAGGTCCGCGACGAGCTGAACCTGGCGATCTTCCTCATCGAGCACCGGCTCAAGATGGTCATGGAGCTCTGCGATATCATCCAGACCCTTGTCTTCGGCGAGGTGATTGCCGAGGGCCCCCCCGAGGAGATCCAGAACAACCCCGACGTCATCGACGCCTATCTCGGCAAGGAGGTGGTGGAATAATGCTTCTGACCGTCGAACAACTGAGGGTATCCTACGGCCGGATCAAGGCCCTGCACGGCATTGATTTCGCCATCGACGAGGGGGAGATCGTCTGCATCATCGGGGCTAACGGGGCCGGCAAGAGCACGACCCTCCGCGCCATCTCCCGGATGATCCCGGTGGAGCCGGGCACGAAAATGACCTTCATGGGAGAGGACCTGCTCCGGTACCCCGCCGACAAGGTGGTCTCCCGGCTCGGGATCTCCCATGTCCCCGAGGGCCGGCGGCTCTTCGGGAACCTGACGGTCATGGAGAACCTCCGCCTGGCCACCTTTGCCCGGCGGGACATCGATCAGATCGAAAAGGACATCAGCCGGGTTTTTTCCATCTTCCCCCGGCTTGAGGAGCGGATCGAGCAGAAGGCCGGGACCCTGAGCGGCGGGGAGCAGCAGATGCTCGCCATCGGCCGGGCCTTCATGAGCGGGCGGCGGATCATGCTATTGGATGAGCCGTCCATGGGGCTGGCCCCCATTTTGATGTCGAGCGTCTTTGCCGCCCTCAAGGAGATCAACGAGGAGGGGACCACCATCCTTCTGGTGGAGCAGAACGCTCGTCTGGCCCTTCACTTTTCCCAGAGGGGATATGTCCTTGAAAACGGTCACCTGGTGCTCCAGGGACCGTCGGCCGAGCTTCTGGAAAACCCGGACGTGAAAAAGGCATACCTCGGCGGATAGGCTCGCCGGCGCCGGATCCCGCGCCCGACCGTCGAGTCCCCGTTCCCAAAGGAGAGATCATGGCCCCTTCATCACTCACCTGTTCCGCCCGATTCGCCATCGCCGTCATCCTGATTCTCGGTCTCCTGGCCGCCGGCTGCGGCCCGACGGTGGGGAAAGAATCCCTTTTCGACGGCAGCCCCCGGCCAATGTCCGCAACCGTCCAGGCTCCTCTCGGGGAGATGACTCCCCCATCCGCCGCCTGGAACACCGAGGAATACGCTCACCTTCCGGAAAACGAGTTTCTCAGCGTCGAGCTCCATCCGCTGTCCACCTTTGCCATTGACGTGGACACGGCTTCCTACGCCAACCTCCGCCGGTTTCTCCTCGACGGCCGGATGCCCCCGGCCGACGCCGTCCGGATCGAGGAGATGGTCAACTACTTCAACTACGAGTATCCCGAACCGGTGGGGGATCACCCCTTATCGATCACCCCGGAGATCGGTCCCTGTCCCTGGCGGCCGGACCATCGGCTGGCCCGAATCGGCATCAAGGGCTGGGAGGTCCCGGAAGGGGAGCGGGGCGACGCCAATCTGGTCTTTCTATTGGACGTCTCGGGGTCCATGGAGGCGCCCGACAAGCTCCCCCTCCTCAAGCGGGCCATGTCCCTGCTGCTCCGCCGGCTGTCCGACCGGGACCGGGTGGCTCTGGTGGTTTACGCCGGGGCATCGGGACTGGTACTCCCCTCGACACCGGTCACCGACCGCAACCGACCCCGAATCCAGAACGCTCTGGAGGCCCTGGGAGCCGGGGGCTCCACCCACGGCAGCGAGGGCATCCGCCTGGCATACCAGGTGGCTCAAGAGAATCGGATCTCCGGGGGGATCAACCGGGTCATTCTGGCCACGGACGGGGATTTCAACGTGGGGATCACCTCCGAGGGGGAGCTGACCCGGCTCATCGAAGAGAAGGCGAAGACCGGGGTTTACCTGACGGTCCTCGGGTTCGGAACGGGGAACCTCAATGACGCGGCCATGGAGTCACTGGCCGACCACGGCAACGGAATGTACGCTTATATCGACTCGATCACCGAGGCCCGGAAGGTCATGGTGGACCAGATGGGCGGCACGCTGATCACCGTGGCCCGGGACGTCAAAATCCAGGTGGAGCTCAATCCCCGCCAGGTCCGGGCATACCGGCTCATCGGCTATGAAAACCGGGAGATGCGCCCCGAGGAGTTCGAAGATGACCGGAAGGACGCCGGGGAGCTGGGATCGGGACAGACCGTTACCGCCCTCTACGAGCTGATCCCGGCCGACGGCGCCGACGGCCCCGCCTCGCCGTCGCTGAAATACCAGGACCGGCGCCCGACCACGCCCGCTGCCGACAGCGGGGAGTGCTTCACCGTCCGGGTCCGGTATAAGGATCCGGACCGGGACGAGGCCGGGGAGTTGCGCCTGGCGGTCCGGGACGTCGGGGTTCCCTTGGAAGGGACCAGTGAGGACTTCCGGTTCGCCTCGTCGGTGGCCGCCTTCGGGATGCTCCTGAGGGATTCAGCCCACCGGGGAAACGCCGACTACGATCTCGTGCTCCAGTTGGCTCGCGAGGGCCGGGGCGAGGATCCTTTTGGCTATCGGTCTGAATTTATCAACCTGGTCCGAAACGCTCAGGCTTACTCCGACCGCTAGCCGCCTTCAGGTTCGGGTGAGCTGCCGGTACTTGATCCGGTGGGGCTGGTCAGCGTCGGCCCCCAGCCGGGCCTTTCGATCCGCCTCGTATTCGGAGTAGCTGCCTTCGAACCAGACCGTCCGGCTGTCGCCTTCGAAGGCGAGGATATGGGTGGCGATCCGGTCGAGAAACCACCGGTCGTGGCTGATCACCACCGCGCACCCGGCAAAGTGCTCCAGAGCCGTCTCGAGGGCCCGCATGGTGTTGACGTCGAGGTCGTTGGTGGGCTCGTCGAGCAGCAGGACATTGGCGCCGGACTTGAGCATTTTCGCGAGGTGAACCCGGTTCCGCTCCCCGCCGGAAAGCATCCCCACCCGCTTCTGCTGATCCGCTCCAGAGAAGTTGAAGCGAGCCACGTAGGCCCGGGAATTCACCTCCCGCCCGCCGAGATCGATCTTCTCCCGGCCTTCGGATATGGTCTCCCAGATGGTGGCATCCGGCTGGAGGTCATCGCGGCTCTGGTCCACGGAGGCGAGCCGAACGGTCTGGCCCACCCGAATCTCCCCGCTGTCCGGGGTCTCCCGGCCGGTGATCATCCGGAACAGGGTGGTCTTCCCGGCGCCATTGGGGCCGACGACTCCGACCATCCCGCCGGGGGGAAGGGCAAAGCTCATGTCCTCGACCAGGAGCCGGTCGCCGTAGCCCTTGGAAACCCTTTCAGCCCGGATCACCTCGTCCCCTAGCCGGGGTCCCGGCGGGATGTAGATCTCCAGGTCCCGGGCCAGGTCCTCCCGCTCCTGGTTGAGCAGGCTCTCATAGGCGCTGATCCGGGCTTTGGACTTGGCGTGGCGCCCCTTGGGGGTCATCCGAATCCACTCCAGCTCCCGCTGGAGAGTCTTCCGCCGCTGGCTTTCCTGCTTTTCCTCGTTCTCCAGCCGGGTCCGCTTCTGCTCCAGCCACGAGGAGTAGTTGCCCTTCCAGGGAATCCCATGGCCCCGGTCGAGCTCGAGAATCCAGCCGGCCACGTTATCTAAAAAGTATCGGTCATGGGTCACCGCGATGACCGTCCCCGGATACCGCTGGAGGTGCTGCTCGAGCCAGGCCACCGATTCAGCATCCAGGTGGTTGGTGGGCTCGTCAAGCAGGAGAATGTCCGGAGCCTGGAGAAGCAGGCGGCAGAGCGCCACCCGCCGCTTTTCACCGCCGGAAATCACCGAGACCGACATCTCCCCGGGGGGACAGCGGAGGGCCTCCATGGCCATCTCCAGCCGGGCGTCGAGATCCCAGGCATCGAGGGCGTCGAGCTTTTCCTGGACCTCTCCCTGACGGGTGATCAGCCGATCCATCTCGTCATCGGAAAGCGGTTCGGCGAGCTGCTCGGTGATCCGGTTGAATTCGTCCATGAGGGCGGTGGCCTCCCCGGCCCCCTCGGCGACCACTTCCCGCACCGTCCGATTCTCGTTTGCCAGCGGCTCCTGGGGCAAAAAGCCCACGGTGTAGCCCTCGGAGAGGATGGTTTCACCGTTGTACCGGGTATCCTCACCGGCCATGATCCGGAGAAGGCTGCTCTTCCCCGACCCGTTTAATCCCAGGACCCCGATTTTGGCGCCGTAGAAATAGGACAGGGAAATGTCTTTCAAGACCGGCCTTCGGTCGTAATACTTGCTCACCCCGATCATGGAGTAGATGACTTTCTTGCCGTCGGTGCTCATGAAATTCTCCTTTGTCGCACGGTTCAGCGCGGTGATCCGTTCCAGTATGCGTATTGGTTCCGTCCTCGCTGCTTGGCCCGGAACATGGCCAGATCGGCCTTTTGTAACAGGTCATCACCCGTTTCGCCATGGCGGGGATAGATGGCGATGCCGATGCTCGTGCCTATCGTGAGCACATTGCCGTCCATCTCGTGGGGAATCCGGATCGACTCGATGATCTTCTCGGCCACCTTCCCCGCCTCGCCAGGGTCTCCCATCGGGCGGACGATGATGCAGAACTCGTCCCCCCCTAGCCGGGCCACCGTGTCCGATTTCCGGAGCCGGTCCTGAATCCGACAGGCGGTCCGCCGGAGAACTTCGTCGCCGGCATGATGGCCCAGGGTATCGTTGACCATCTTGAAATAGTCGAGATCCAGATACAACAGCGCCATCTCTTCCCGGTTCCGGTCGGCCTGGAGCATGGCCTGTCTGAGCCGGTCCCGGAAGAGAAATCGATTGGGAATGGCGGTCAGCTCGTCGATCGTCGCCTGGTGGTGGAGGTCGATCTCGCAAACCTTGCGCTCCGTCACATCGGAGGCGATCCCCTCGATGTAACGGATCCGCCCCGCCTCATCGGTGACCGCCCGGGCGCTGATCTCGACCCAGATGGTCTGTCCGTCCTTCCGCCGCATCTCGCGGGAATAGTTGTAAACGACCCCTTTGTCCCGGAGAATGTTCAACAACCGGTCCCGATCCTCGGGGTCGATGTAGATCTGCCGGCCGATGTCGGTCACCTTCCGGATCAGGTCGCCCGGGGTGTCATAGTCGAAAAGCCGGGCCATGGCCGGATTGGCTTCCACGAACCGGCCATCGGGCGTGGATCGGAAGATCCCCTCGGCCACCCGTTCGAAGATGTTCCGGTATTTCTCCTCGCTCCGGCGGAGGGCCGTCTCCCGAGCCGACAGATTGGCCACCAGCGAGTTGTAGGCGCCGATCACCTGTCCCATCTCGTCCCGGGAGGCCCACCGGACCGGCCGGCGCTCCCCTCGGGCATCAGCCTGGCGGATCGCCGTGACGAGCAGGCCGAGAGGCCGGCCGATGGTCAACCGGTTGGCGGCCACCGCTGAAGCGATAATGGCTAAAACCAGAAGGGCCACCAGTTGAGAGTCCCGCAGGAGATCCCGAAGCAAAGCGTCCCGGATCATGTCAGTGCGCGAAATGATGGTCAGCCGGCCGATGAGGTACCGGGTCTCCTTCCGGACAATATCAACCTCGCGGGTCACCTTCAGGATATGGTCCGCGGAGAGGTCTTCGGGCAGCTCGCCGGCCGTGATGGTTGATTCGGATGCGAATTCCGTCAGGATCGCCCGGCTGACCCAGGGATAGACAACCAAACTGTCGATGTGATCCCGCAGAAAACCGTAGTCAAGGTTCCAGAGCGCCAGGGCGATAATCCGGCTCTGAACTTCCGCAAAGGCTTCCACCCGCTCCACCTGCTCCCGGCGCAGGCTATCATAGGTGACGAGCCCGTAACCGACCGCGTAGAGCCCGAAGCAGATCCCCACCAGAGGGAGCACAATGGCCAGAAATTTGGCCCGAAGCGTAGGGAAGTTTTCAAGAAACCGATAGATCAACATCCCCGACAGCCCTTACTTCTCGACCAGACTGCCCGCGGTGAGGATCTCGGCATGGCGGCCGGACCGACGCAGCCGCTCGAGTCCGGCGTTTACGGCCGTCAGAAGCCCTTGAGCATCTTCGTGGCACGGGGAGACCATAAGGCAGAGCGGGTCCACCCAGAGGGATCGTTCGGTGGCCGAAAAGGTATGGTTACCCCGGGGATAAAGCTGATTGATAATCCACCACCCCACCCGATCGTTTTCCGGCACAAGGTCGATCCGCCCCATCAGCAGCTTCCGAAAGCTCCCCGGCAGGTCCGGGGAAAAGTCAACCGGGATGCCGGCCGCCATCAGGCGCGATTCATAGGCATTGCCCCGGACCCCACCCAGATCGTAGGCCCGGAGATCGTCAAGCCCCGCCGGCTCGAAGTACCGGAGCTTGTCCGTCTTATAAAATAAAACCGTCCGGGAGACGGCAAGGGGAGTCGAAAATCGGGCAATCCGTTTCCGGTCGGGGGTCGGGACAAAGGGCAGGGCACCGGCCGCCCGGCCCGACCGGACCATCACCTCGCACCGGGCCCGGGGAGCGAAAACGAATCTCGGTCGAATCTCCGTCCCCGCCAGGCTCTCCCGGATCATCCGGGCCAGGGGGCCGCCGCCGTCAAGGGTATCGGACAGGTAGGGCGGATATTCCACCGCCCAAAGGGTGATAGTCCCGGCCAACGCCGCCCCTCCACCGACCAGGGTGATCACCCCGGCAAGGAGAATGGCTCTTGCGGCAATCGAGAAACGGATTCGCATTGGACATATCACCGGAATGTCATCAGTTTGCGCCGCGGCTCATCGTCCGGCCATCCCCACCCCGCGCGGACCGATGGGATCAGTGGCGCCCCTCGTCGATTCGGTTGAGCCCTTCCATGAGGAGCCACATGAAATCCCCGAGCTCCGGCAGATCCCGCTCCGCCTCGTCGAGCTCCGGGGAGAGCTTGAACCGGCCCTCGGTTTCCGTCAGAATCCGGAAAAAGGCGGCCGTGCCCCGATGGGCGCCGTACTGAGCGGCGATCATTTCCCCCTCACGGAAGGCGAACCGGGCCGGCCCGTCGGCGGCGCTGATCCGAAGCACTCCGGTCTTCTGATTCTGGTTAAGCGTCTGGAAGAGCTCGGCCGGGGGCATTTCGGAAAGCTGCCCCACCATGGCCGAGGCGATCTCCTCGCTCATGGCGTCGGTGGTCTGAGCCAACCGGCGGGCTAAAAGCCGGGCAAAGTACATCTGGAGTGAGGGAAACCGGTTCAGAATCCGGCGGAAATCCTTGCCGTTGATGTAAAGGAGCCAGGTCTCCTCGGCCGCGGCCACCGTGGCCCCGGCCGGGTTGCCGCTCAGCAGGCTCATCTCCCCGAAAACTTCCCCCGGTCCCAGCTCGGCGATGGTCACCCCGTCGCCTCCCACCACCGCCACCCTGCCGGAGACGATGATGTAAAGTTTGACCCCGGGCTCCCCCCGGCGGATGACCGTTCCTCCGTGAGCAAACTTCTTGAGTTTGAGCAGCGCGGCCAGGGTCTTGAGATTATAGGCGTCCAGCGACTGGAAAACCGGAAACTCCCGGAGCAGCCGGACGATATCAGCCTGCCGGTCGTCGTCCGGGCCCTCCGACGGCGCCAGGGCCGCCGGCCCGCCGGGCAGATAGCGAAGCCCCACCGAGCCCGCGCAATCAGTGGCCGGACCGTTGCAGTGGAAGAGGTTTTCCGATCCGTTTTCATCCTCGGGCGCCACGCTTTCGCAGAGGGTCCGGACCTGGGCGATGTCCTCGACCAGGGTGGTGCAGGCCGCCTTTCCCGGGGGCAGCCAGAGCACCCGGGTGTCGCTCAGGGTAAATTCATCGCCAAGCCCGTAAAGCGGGCAGCCGTTGTCCTCGATGACCCGGACAATCGCTTCGGTTCCCTTCATCAAGTTTCTTTCTCCTCCCCTACCCCGCCCCGCCGCTGCCCTTCCAGGGCGATCCACCGATCCTCGGCCCGGCTCATCAGCTCCGACAGGACCGGGTTGTCGGCCGCCAGCCGCTGAGCGGTTTCGCCGAACCCCTCACCCCGCGCCCGATCCAGTTCACCGTGGGCCCGGAGCAAGTCCACCACCACCGCCCCCAACGCCAGGGGATCAGCCGCCGCGTCGATTCGCTCCCCAAACGGGGGTTCCTGTTTGCTCATCCTATTCTCCAACGGATAGACCGGCCCGTGCCCCGCCCATTCCGGCTTAAAGCGTATATGGGGAGACGGTGCAGCCTCCAGTGAACCCCTCGGCGCAAAAGCAGGTGCTCAGGGAGCCGGAGAGCTCGCCCTGAACCACCTCCACCCGGAGCTCATGCTCCCCCCGCCGCTTGGGGGAACAATACTCCAACAGGTAGTGGCTGTTGGCATCCCGGCGGATCCAGTCAGCGATCTCCTCGAACCGGGGCACCAGGGCTTCCACGTCGTCGGCCAGAGGCGAACCGTCCTTGCCGATGGCCGACAGGACCGCCTCGTCAATCTCTCCGGCCAGCCCGATGGTATAAACAGAGACCCGTGGGTCGGCGTCCTCCACCGCCTCAAAGGCATCCTCCCGGCTCCGCCAGGCGGCCTGATCGGTGCCGTCGGTGAAGATGACCAGGGAGCCGACCGCTGTGGTTTCCCCGAAGGTGCCCACCATCGACTCGATTTTTTGGACCCCGGCAATGGTTGCCCCATAAAGGTTGGTGGAAAGGTCATTGCTCATGTCGCTGCTGATCCGGTCGATCCGGGACAGAACATAAGCGGTGTCGCTGGTAAACGGATCCACGAGGGGGTGGATCTGACGGGCCCCGTCAAACCACCAGATCCCGATGTCGATCCCGCTGGTCGGGTCGAGCATCACCGAAAAGACGAACCGCTTGGCGGCCTCCTTCAATAGCGCCAGATTCTCGGATGCCACGATGCTGCCGCTCAAATCGAGCAGGAGCATGGCATGAGACCGGAATTTTCCCGGCTTGGAAACAAGGGCCTGCCGGCTTTCATAGGCGGAAATCCGCTCGCCGTCCTCGAAGATCGCCAGATCATTGGCGGTCAGGCCGGTGACCGGCTCCCCGCCGACGGTCTCGACCTGGAAGAGAACCGACACATTGGCCGGCCGCGCCACGCTCTGGCTCTCGAAGGTAAGAGCCAGACCGTTTTCCTGTATAACCTGGATATCATCGCAGTTGCACGGCGAACTCACCGGCCCTCCGCCCCCGCCGTTATCGTCATCGCAGGCAGCGGCCATCATCATCAGCATACATCCCATCATCACCCAGACGATCCACCGTTTGGGCATCCATTGCGTCATCGCGTCAGGCTCCTTTCCTTATCAGCCTCGTTTCATTATTGATATTTGGCCTTCAGCCAT
>CAZWGY010000012.1:17852-24491 GCA_964633575.1 uncultured Desulfobacteraceae bacterium | reverse complement strand
TTCGCACTCCAGCACCTTCCCCCGGCACTCATCCATGAATGCAGAAGGGCGGCCCCCCGTGGCCGCCCTGTAATCATGGGAGCGAGGTCGTCTCGCCCGCTTGGGGGCGTCGGGCATGCCGATCCCGATCCCGATTTCGATTTCGATTTCGATGGCGTCCCGCCCGCTGTGGGCAGGCGCGGGGGCCGGCCCCTACGATCCGCGACCAACGGGATTGATCATCATTACGGCCAGACGGCGTTGAGACCTAACCCCCCTATCCCCCCTTCCCTAAAGGGAAGGGGGGAATCATGTCATGATTTCAGGCATATACGGCAATTGATATCACCCCCTCTCCTTCAGGGGAGGGGGCCGGGGGGAGGGGTTTGATGAGCCGGGAGAAACGACCGCCCCAAACGATGATCATGGCCCGGGTTACTCCACGGCCCGCTCCCCGAGGTTTCCGTAACGGTGGTAGCTGTCTGAGACGGCCTGCTCCTGGAAATAGTGGATCAGCTCGATCCGGCCTTCCATGAAGACCGGGCTTCGGGCGATGTAAAACCCGGTTTCGGCGGCGGCTTCGAAGAGCGTATCGGGAACCCGGTCCGGGGCCGCATACCGAATCCGCTGGACCTTGGGGATGGATTTCGCCAGGTCCCGGTCGGAGGCCCAGGAGATGGCCAGGTTCGGCATAAACCGCTTGCCGTCTTCGCCCCTCAGAAACCGGACCACATCGTTGTCCAGGCTCGGCGGGATACTCACCACCAGGGTGCATCCGGTGATCCGGACGGCGGCCATCCGGGCGAGGACGTCGAAAAGGGAGTCGTCGGGATGAACCCGGACGACCACCGTTCCCACCGGCAGATACCGGAAGAGGTTGTCCTGTCCCCGGAGCTTGAAGTAGTCCTTTTCCCGGGAAAACTCGGTTTCATAATGGTAGAGGTAGCTCTCCACGGCCCGGACGGTCTTTCGGATGTCATCGCCGAGGGCTTCGGGAAAGCCGCCGGCCTTCAGTTTCAGCCGCCAGTCGCCCACCACCCGCAGGAGGCGGTAGTCGTTTTCGATGGGGCCGGTGGGCGGAAAGTCGGTCTCCTCAAACCGCATGAATTGGGTGACGTAGTTGGGGCTGCCGGCCTTGATCCCGGCGCCGAGAGCCGATTTGCCCATGCCGCCGAAAGGCTGTCGGAGAACAATGGCGCCTGTGGTTCCCCGGTTGACGTAGAGGTTCCCGGCCTTGATGGAGGCCTTCCACTTGGCCTGCTCCCGCCGGTCGAGGCTTTCGATCCCCGAGGTGAGCCCGTAGCCGGTCATGTTGACCAGATCGATGGCCTCGTCGAGGGTGTCGAAGCACATCACCCCGAGGACCGGGCCGAAAAACTCGGTGGTATGGGTGTAGGAGCCCGGCCGGACTCCCCACTTGATGCCGGGGGACCAGATATAGGGGTTTCCATCGACTTCGCGGGGCTTTAAGGCCCATTCCTCGCCCGGCTCCAGGGTGGTGAGGGCTTTTTGGAGATCGTCTTCAGGCGGATGGATGAGCGGGCCGACCTTGGTCCGGAAGAGCCAGGGTGATCCGACATAAAGACTCGCGGCCGCGTCCACCAGGGCCTTCCGGAAGCGCTCGTCCTCATAGACCTCCCGCTCCAGAAGGAGAAGCGAGGTGGCCGAGCATTTCTGGCCGGCGTTGGAGTAGGCCGAGTGAAGGACGTTTTTGATGGCCTGGTCCCGGTCCGACATGGCGGTGACGATGGTGGCGTTCTTCCCGCCGGTCTCGGCGGCCAGGTAAACCCCGGGCCGCTTCCGGATGATCCGCATCCCGGTCTCGGTGCCGCCGGTCAGGATCACGTAATCGACGTCCGGGTGAGTGGTGAGGGTCTCGCCGACGGAAGATCCCGGACCGGGGAGAAACTGGAGGGTGTTCTGGGAAACTCCGCCCCGCCAGATGCACTTGCAGACCTCGTAGGCGGTGGCGATGGCATCCGAAGCCGGCTTGTAGATCACCGTGTTGCCGGCGGCCAGGGAGGCGATCATCCCGCCGGTGGGAATGGCGATGGGGAAGTTCCAGGGGGAGAGGACCAGCCCCACCCCGCGGCCCTCGCACCGGATGTTTTTCATCCCGGAGTAGATTTCCGTGGTCCAGGGGTAAAACTCGGTGAAGTCGATGGCCTCGGAGACCTCGGGATCGCTTTCGGTGTAAACCTTCCCCGTGTTGGCGGCGGCCACGCCGATGAGGTCGCCCCGTCCCTTCCGGAGCTCGACGGCCACCTGGGCGAGGATTTCGTTGCGCTCGGCAAAGGATTTGGACCGCCAGCCGTCCGGGTCCGCCCTGGCCACGGATACGGCCTTCTGAGCGTCGGCCTCGGTGGCCATGGCGCAGGTGGCGGTGACGATCTTTTCGGCGTATCGGCCGGGGTCGATGGAATCCTTGTGGTCCCGGCCATCGAAGATCTCCTGGCCGCCCACCACGATGGGAACGGACAAGGGGGCGTCGTCCGGTCCGATCATCCACTTCTCCCTGATTTCCCCGGCCCATTGCCGGTTGGGAGCCAGAGAAAAGTCGGTGTCCGGCTCGTTGATGAACCGATGGGTGTAAAATGGGCTTACTGGTTCGGTGTAGGTCTCAGTCCGCCGGTCCTGAATACGGTGGCGGGTGGCCGGGACCGTCTTCCGACGGTAATACGAGGCCACGAACCGGTCTTTCAGGAATCGCCACTCCGGCGAGTCAGTGGTCAGGTTGAAGGAGTATCTGAGGAAGTTTTCAGGCCCGGTGTTTTCGTCGAGCCGCCGGATGAGGTAGGCGATGGCGTTGATGAACTGGTCAAAGGTGGCCACCGGGGCGTAGAGGAGCACGTCGCCGGAGAGCGACTGGATCGCCCGCCGGATGTGATCGGCCATGCCCTCGAGCATCTCGAAGGAAAAGTACCGGGTGACCCCGTAATGCTGGGCCAGCTTCCAGGCATAAGCCAGCTCGAAGAGGTTGTGGGAAGCGATTCCCAGATGGACGGTCCGGATGTTGTCGGGCTGCATCCCATAGTCAACCATCCGCTTGTAGTTGGCGTCCACGTCGAGCTTGTTGTCGAATGCGGCCAGGGGCCAGTTTCGATCGGATGATTCGAGCAGCTCCATTTCCATGTTGGCGCCCTTGACGATCCGGATCTTGATGGGGGCTCCGCCGTCGGCCACCCGCTTTTTGGCCCAGTCGGTGAGCCACTGCTGCATCCCGAAAGCGTCCGGCAGATAGGCCTGGAGGACGATCCCGGCGGCGTGGTCCTTGAACTCCGGTCCATCGAGGGTCCGGACAAAAGCCTCGGCGGTGATGTCAAGGTCCCGGTATTCCTCCATGTCCAGGTTGACGAACTTGGGGCTTTTCCGGCCGTCGGCGTGGACGAAGACGTTGGCGGCGGCCGTCCGGTAGAGCTCGGCCAGCCGCTCGGCGAGAACCCCGACCGTGTTTTCGAAGGCCAGCGGGCTGATCTGGGAATAGATGGTGGAGATCTTCACCGAGATGTACTCGATCTCGGGGTCCCGGAGGTCCTTTAAGTAGCTGTCAAGCCGGGACCGGGCCTCGGCCTCGCCCTGGACCACCTCGCCGATATGGTTGATGTTCATCCGGACGCCCTCGGCCTTCCGCCGGGCCAAATGAGGGTAGAGGACCTCCGGCTCCCCCGGAACCACGGCCCGGGCGCTGTCGGCCCGCATCTTTTCGATCATCTGGGGTACCGAGATCGACGGGAAGTGGCGGCCCACGGAGAGAAAGAGCCGCATGAGGGCCTGCTCGACCGGGGAGAAGAATTTCGGGATGCCGAACCGGCTCAGGACAAAGTGGACCTGATTGGCCACCCGCCGGTGAGAGGATGCCCGGAAGCTCTGGTCGATCATCTTGGTGAGAACCACCTTGTTGATCGGGTCCCGGAGCAGGCGCATCATCTGTTGCTGAATGGAGCGCTCCTGGCGGGTCAGGATCGTATTGGCCCGGTCCTGCCAGCGCTCGGCCAAAGAAAGGCCGGCATCCAGAATCTGGCTCGTGTCTTCCATCGTCATAAGTCCCCCTTTGCGGATTGTGGTGTTGAACCGTATTGGGTCGGTCCGGCGTAAATCATCATTTCGATCACACTGAGCTCGGGTCGGCTGTCTGACCTAACCCCCCTGGCCCCCCTTCCCTGAAGGGGGGAATCACGCCAAGGCGTGACCTTGATTTCAGACGGATCACGCAATTGATATCACCCCCTCTCCTTTAGGGGAGGGGGCCGGGGGGAGGGGTTGGGCGAGGCCGGCGAACCCGATTGACCCAAACGATGATCAAGACCGGTCGGTCCCGCCGGATGCGGACCGGTGTTGTCGCCGTCCCCGCTGCCGGCAAGGGACCGGCGCATGTATTCCCCGAATCGGCGGACATGGTGCTGAGCTGAGCGGCGGGCGGCATCGGGGTCCCGATCGCGGATGGCGGTGATGATCCGTTCGAGGTCCCGGTAGTTTTCGGCCATTCGGCCGTCGTCAATGGCCAAAAGTCGCTCGTAGTAGCGGTGGATGTTGTCGTGGACCATCTGGTGGATGAGGTTATAGAGGGGGTTGCCGGCAATCCGGGCGATGGTCTGGTGGGTCCGCTGATCGATCTCCTGGAAGGCGGCCCAGCGCCCCGGCCCCGCCTCGGTCGCCTCCCTGGCGGCCCGCAGGAGTCCATCCAGATGCTCGATGTCGGCCGGCGTCGCCCGCTCGGCGGCCAGAGCGGCCACCGTGCCCTCGACCCCTTCCCGGAACTCGGCCAGATGGGCCAGGGAGATCTTCTCCATCCGGATCAGGAGATCGAGCCCCTCGCTGACCGGCGCGGCCGGGGTGTCCCGGACCACCGCGCCGCCCCCGGCCCCCAGCCGGATCTCGATGAGCCCCTTTTGCTCGAGGACCCGAAGGGCCTCCCGGAGAGTCCCCCGGCTGGTGGAAAACATCTCCTTGAGCTCCCGCTCGGAGGGGAGCAGGTCGCCGGGGTTGAGCTCCCCCTGGAGGATGGCGTCCTGGATCTGGTTGACCACATCCTGGAAGATTCGGTTTTTCTGGGCGGCACGGAATTTCACGGTATCCTCGGCATCGTTAAATCATCCGAATGGTTCGACCATTATAACGGGAAACTGAAATGGCGTCAAGTGGTCTGGTAAAAGTTGATGATTGTCAATATCGTCGGGTGGTTAGACGGAAATGAGGCGGGGCTGAAGGGAAGTGCCCCGCCAACGGGCCTTGCCCTGAAGGCGGGACACTCTGATTTTCAAACCTGGTTTGAAGAATAATCGCGGTTCAGGGCGATTGGTATTCAGTCATCTCATTGAGCAATATTCCACATAATGTGGACCGCATCCTCAATGCCGATCCGATCATCTCCAGTTGCTTCGGCTTCCTTGTGAGCGGTATAATAGGTGTCTCCGCACAGGATTTTCAGGACTCTGATGACATCGGCCAAATCCAGCACGCCGTTCAGGCTGAGATCGCCGGGGACCGGCTCGAGTGGATAGACCAGGTCCTCTTTAAACACTGCCGACGAATACACCACCACGATCCGGGGGGCCACCTTTTCGGAAGCGTCCAGCAGCGCGGTGGGCTTCTCCAGGCCGCCATGGAAGACCGATGTCGCATATTCGACGACAATCCGGGGCTCGGCCTTTCCGGATGCGTCGATCAACGCGGTGGGTTCCGACAATCCGTCTTCAAAAATGGCGGTTGCGTATTCGACCAGAATCCGTGGGGCTACGTTGGCGGATGCCGTAATCAACGCCGTCGGCTCCTCAAGAGCCGCTTCCCATGTCGCGGTTGCATCCTCCACCGTAATGGCGGCGGAGACGGCTGAACCTGATGCAGTCAAACAGAGGATCAACACCAGTAAGCAATAAATCCTCTTGTTCATGGTTCCTCCTATGTTTATCATGCTGATTTGTAATAACTGTTATCAGTTATTTCTTAGTTGTCAATAAGAGATTTTATATTATGGTTATTCCTTATAAAGTAGCATGATTCCCCCGTAAGTTGTGCCTCCGGTCCCATAGACCCCATTTTCATTATTAAACAAAGAAATTTCATGATATTCATCGAAAGAAAGCTGGTTGAGCGTTATGTCACCTTCATTAATTGATGTTGCTGGCGCATTATGCAATTCAACTCCATCAATGCTTATGCTTCCGCTATGATTTCCAACTACATATAAAGACCATGTTCTGCTGTAAGGTAAAATACCAGAAGGTATTTTTATCATAAATGTTTCCGTTAATCTAAATCCTTCTTCCGAATCAGCGACAATCAAAAGTTTTGTGGCATCCGGGTATCTGAAATCATAATACTTGATATTTGAGGGGAGCACCGACATGGATTCACATATTCCTGTAAGTGCAACAGATAGCTTTGTATCAGAAATAGGGTTACCTTCGGAATAACTAATCCAATTAATAATTTTGCTTGGCTTTTCATCTGCCAAATAATAGGCGATGATCCATCCTTCTGCATCAACATATACATGCACGTCATGGCTATCATTGTACCCTTCAAGCTCAACGGAGCCAACAACGTATTCAGCGGTTAATGTTTCAACCGTTCTCATGGCATCTTCCGCCTTTGTCAGGTCAACCGTGCCGTCAAGCTGCGCATAAGCGGACATGCCGGCTTCCGAGTGCAGAAACGAGG
>CAZWGY010000012.1:8381-17752 GCA_964633575.1 uncultured Desulfobacteraceae bacterium | reverse complement strand
GTGCCGTCAAGCTGCGCATAAGCGGACATGCCGGCTTCCGAGTGCAGAAACGAGGTGTTTCCGGTCCGTCTGTCAAAACGCTGCATCTCAATGGATTGACTGTCCGCGAACGCAACACCAGCCACAACGGTCACCAACAAAAACGCTAACATCTTGGTTTTCATAATACGACCTCCTTAAAATGAAAAAAAATGAATATATATGTATTCCCCTAGGGCAACGTGCCCAGGAGTTGTTCAGTGCCCAAGCCAAAAAAAATGCCTGCATTCAAAGTCGCGATCAAACACGAGACTTTAATGAAAACAGGCATTTTATAACTATTCAGGTCAGACGGTGAGATATTGCTCTGAAGTGGGCCGGCTAAGTCACATTCCCCGGCCGAGCGATTCTCTGCTTACTTCTTCCCCCCCAGATAGGCACTGGCCACGTCCGGGTTGGTGAGGAGGGCCTTGGCCGAGTCCCGCATGACGATCCGGCCCACCTCCATGACATATCCCCGGTGGGCGAGCTTCAGGGCGGCCCGGGCGTTTTGTTCCACGAGCATGACGGTGACGCCGGCCTTGTTGATCTGGCGGATGGTGTCGAAGATGGTCCGGACCAGGATCGGGGCCAGGCCGAGGCTCGGCTCGTCGAGGAGCAGAAGCCGGGGGTTGCTCATGAGCGCCCGGCCGATGGCGAGCATCTGCTGCTCACCGCCGGAGAGGGTTCCGGCGAGCTGCTCCCGGCGCTCTTCGAGCCGGGGAAAGAGCTCGTAGATCCACTTCCGGTTCTTTTCCCTCTGCTCCACGTTGTTGGAGGTGAAAGCGCCCAGGTTCAGGTTTTCCCGGACGGTCAGGGTGCCGAAGACCCGGCGGCCCTCGGGGGCCTGGGTGACCCTCTGGCGGACGACTTTGTGGGCCGGGAGCTTGTGGAGCGGCTGGCCGTCCAGAAGGATTTCCCCCTCCGAGGGCTTGAGAATCCCGGAGATGGTCATCAGGGTGGTGGACTTGCCGGCGCCGTTGGCGCCCAACATGGCGACGATTTCGCCTTCTCCGACGGTCAGATCGATTCCGTGGATGGCTTCGACGTTGCCGTATTTTACATGGAGGTCCTTGACTTCGAGCAGATTTGTCATGGTGGTATCCGTCACTCGCTTCCGGCGGCCGCGCCCTCGATCTCGTCGGCTTCCTCGTCCTCGGTTCCCAGATAGGCCTCGATCACCTTGGGGTTTTCCTTGATCTCATCCGGCGTCCCCTCGGCGATTTTCCGGCCGTACTCGATGACCACGATATGGCTACAGGCTTCCATCACCAGCCCCATGTCGTGCTCGATGAGGAGGATGGTCAGGCCCCGTTCCCGCATTTTTCCGATGAGCCGGATCAGGTTGTCGGTCTCCTGCTCGTTCATCCCGCCGGCCGGCTCGTCCAGGATCAGGAGGCGGGGGCCGGTGGCCAGGGCCCGGGCGATTTCCAGGAGGCGCTGGTTGCCGTAGGAGAGGTTTTTGGCCAGGTGATTGGCGTAGGGGCGAAGTCCCACGAACTCGAGCTGGGTGAGGGCCAGGTGGAATGCCTTTTCCTCTTCGGCCCGCTGGGACCGGGTTCTCAGCATGGCGCTGATGGCCCCGGCCTTCATCCGGCAGTGGCAGCCGGCCAGGACGTTTTCCATGACCGAGAGGTTCTGGAAGAGCCGGATGGTCTGGAAGGTCCGGGAGACCCCCAGCTCCACGATCCGATGGGTAATCCAGCCTTCGATGGCGGTGCCTTCGAAGACGATGTTCCCGGAATCGGGCTTGTAGTTCCCGGTGATCAGGTTGAAAACGGTGGTCTTGCCGGCGCCGTTGGGGCCGATGAGGCCCATGACCGTTTCCGATTCGAGCTCGAAGGAAACGTCGTCCACGGCGGTGAGACCCCCGAAGGTCTTGGTCACGTGTTTCAGGCTGAGGATGCTCACGAGGCCACCTCGCTTTCCGGGGCTACGGGTTCCGCCTCGGGCTCATCCAGCGAGTAGTGCCGGGGGCGAGGCGGAAGGATGCCCTGGGTCCGAAAGATCATCATGAGGATCATGGCCGCGCCGTAGATGAGCATCCGGGTGTTGGCAAAGCCCCGGAAGACCTCCGGCAGCCCCACCACCAGAAAGGCGCCCAGGATCACGCCGGGGATGGAGCCCGATCCGCCCAGGATCACGATCATGAACATGACCACCGACTCCCAGAAGGAAAAGGACCCCGGCGAGACAATGGTCATCTTGGCGGCGAAGATGGTGCCGACCATCCCGGCCCAGACGGCGCCCAGAACAAAGGCCATGAGCTTGTACCGGGAGGTGTTGATCCCGCTGCCCTCGGCGGCCACCTCGTCCTCGCGGAGGTAGTTGAGGGCCCGGCCGAACCGGGAGTTTTCCAGCCTTCGGAAAAGGTAAACCGTCACGCCGAGGCAGACGAAGATCAGGTAGAAGAACTGGTGGGGCAGGCGGATCTTGTAGCCGAAAATCTCCGGCCGGGGAATCCCGAATATCCCGTTGGCTCCGCCGGTAATCCCGAAGACGTCGTTGATCAGGGCGATCCGGACGATTTCCACCATCCCGATGGTGACGATGAGGAGATAGTCCCCTCTGAGGTGGATGATGGGCCGGGCGACAATGAGCGCGAAGAGGCCGGCCAGGATGCCCGAAAGGGGCATCAGCCAGAGCACCGGGACGCCGTAATTGGTGCTGATGATGGCCGTGGTGTAGGCGCCCACCGCGTAAAAGGCGGCATGGCCCATGTGAAACATCCCGCCGTGGCCCACGATGATATTCAGCGACAGCCCCAAAATGGCATAGAGTCCCACGCTGTTGAGGACATCGACCCAGTATCGGTTGAGATACAGCGGGGCGAAAAGCAGGGCGACGACGATAACCGTATAGATGGTGTTTCGGCGATCTTTGAATAGTTCCATCATATCTTTTCCGCAACCCGTTCCCCCAGCAATCCGGTGGGACGAACGATCAAGATGAGAATCAGAACCAGAAAGGCGATGGCGTCTTTCCAGGCGATGGAGATATAAGCCGCCCCCATGGCCTCGATGACCCCCAGGAGAATCCCCCCGACCATGGCTCCGGGGATGTTGCCGATCCCGCCGAGGATGGCCGCGGTGAAGGCTTTCAGGCCGTAGATCCACCCCATGGTGAAGTTGACCTGGCCATAGTAGAGCCCCACCATCAGCCCGGCCGCGCCGCCCAGGGCCGGCCCGATGAAAAAGACGATCATGATCACCCCGTTGACGTCGATCCCCATGAGCCGGGCGGCGCCCTGGTCTTCGGCCGCGGCCCGGATGGCGGTGCCCACCTTGGTTTTCTGGATAAAGGCGTAAAGGGCGACCATCATCAGGACGGAGGTCAGGAGAATCAGGATGCGGATGAGGGGGATCGGCATCCCGAAAATATCGAGGGTCACCCTGGGAAGGATATCCTGGGGATAAACGTGGAACCGGGCCCCGTAGATCAGCATGACCGTGTTCTGGAAGAAGATGGAGGCGCCCAGCGCGGAGACCACCGCCGAGAGGCGGGGGGAGCTTCGGAGCGGCTTGTAAGCCGCCTGGTCCAACAGTATCCCCACGATCCCGACGAGGATCATGACCATGATCGCCAGGAGCAAGACCCCGACCAGGGGCCCCAGCCGGTCAGTCAAGGACATGGCGGTGAGGAGGGTCAGGCCCAGGTAGGCGCCGATGGTGAAAAGGTCGCCGTGGGCAAAGTTAATCAGCTTCAACACCCCGTAAACCATGGTATAGCCCAGGGCGATCAGGGCGTAGATGCCGCCGACGGCCAGTCCGTTTGTCAATTGCTGAAAAAATTGTTCCATGGATGTCCGGCCTTCACAAGCGGGGCTCAGCGCCGCGCATCGGGCGTCAGCCGGCTTGGAAAGGCGGGGAAGCCGGCGTCGTGGGGGAGCGGGGCGCTGGAACCGTTTCCGGTGAGGAGCCGGGCGAAAGGGCCGCCCGGCTCCAGGGGGTCTATGGGTCGCGGTCGGCGCTAGGGCTGGAGAACGAACTCGCCCTGGTCGTTGACCTTATACACCCGGTAAACTTCGCCCACCCGATCGCCCTTGTCGTTAAAGGAGATCTTGCCGGTGAGGCCCGGGAAGTCGGTCAGCTTTTTGTGGAGGTACTCCGCCAGGGTGTCGGTGTCGGTGGATTTGGTCTGGCGGACGGCCTCGGCCACCACCCGGAACCCGTCGCCGGCCAGGACGGCGTAAATGGAATTGGGGGGATTGCCGTATGCCTTGTCAAAGGCGGCCACGAAGTCTTTGGCCTCGGGGGTGTCGAGGTCCTTGGGCAGGGGGGCGCTGATAAAGTAAAACCCGGCCACCGAATCATTGCCGGCGATCTTGACCAGGTCGGGGTGGTTGGTGGCGTCCCCGCCGATAAAGGGAACGTCCCAGCCCATCTCCTTTTTCTGGCGGAGCAGGAGACCGGCTTCGGGGTAGTAGCCGGTGAAGAAAACCCCGTCGGGCTCGGCGGCCTTCATCTTGGTCAGAATGGAGTTGTAATCCCGCTCGCCCGGAGTCAATGCCTCGAAAAAGACGATCTCGACGCCTTCGGTCTTTTCCAGAAGGCCCATGGCCTCGGTGGCCAGACCCTTGGCGTAGGATGTGTTGTCATGGAGAATGGCGACCTTTTTAAAGCCGAGGTCCTGGATGGTCTGAGCCGCGACCTTGCCCTGCTCATCGTCCCGGGGGCAGGTCCGGAAGAAGTAGTTGAGGCCCTTTTCGGTGAGGCGGATGGCGGTGGAGCCGTTGGCCACCTGGATGATGGAAGACTCGTCGTAGATGTTCTGGGTGGCCTCGGTAATGGATGATCCGTAGGTGCCGATCACGGCCACGATGTCCTTGGTGGTCAGGCGGGTGGCGGCGAGGGAGGCCTGGCGGGGGTCGCCGGAGTCGTCCTCGGCGATCACCTCCACCTTCATGCCGTTCAATCCGCCGGCGTCATTGATCTGGCCGGCCAGCAGGTCAAGGACCTGTTTCATCTCCTGGCCTTCGGCGGCCCACGGGCCGGTCATGGGGCCCATCAGGCCGATCTTGACGGTGTCGGCGGCAAAGGCCGTCCCGGACAGGGCAATACAGAGGGCCAGAACCATTGGGAACAGTCGTTTCATGTAAAACTCCTTTTTGTTTTAGGGTAAAACGGGGCACACGGGGGACCATCTCATGAGGCCCCCGTCCATCAGCAATAACCGCCCACGGCAGAGGGGGGGCGTGTCAACGCCCGGCGGCGGCTTTAACCGGACCGTTGGGCAATGCACTTGACCTCGACCGCGGCGCCCTTGGGCAGGGCCGAGACGCCCAGGGCGGCCCGGGCCGGGCGGTGGTCTCCGAAAAAGTCCGCGTAGATTTCATTGACCTCGGCAAACCGGCCCATATCGGTGAGAAAGACCTCCACCGAAACGACGTCGGACCGCTTGCAGCCGGCGGCCTCGATTACGGCGCCGAGGTTCTCGAGGGCCTGGCGGGCCTGGTCGGCAAAGGCGGGGCCGGCGAGCTCGCCGGTTCCGGGAATCATGCCGATCTGTCCGCTGACAAATACCCACGGCCCGGCGGCGATTCCCTGGGAATAAGGGCCGACGGCGGCCGGGGCCTGATCCGTTTCCACTTGCGTGATTGCAGCCATTTGCGGTCTCCCGTGTAGGAGGGTGATGGGAAGTGGCCCCAAACGGAGCCGATTCACGAAGCGGCACCATAGCCCATGCCGTCATCGGAGTCAACGACAATTCTCGTTCATCGTTACGGGCTACCAGTCGTAGAGAATCTCCCAATCGTCGGTAAATGCCGGGCCGTCGGGCCGGTAGCGGACCGTGAGGGTCTTGCCGGTGCCGACCGCCGGACCGTCGCTTTCCCGCCAGAACCGGAGAGCCACCGCCGGAATCGGCCGGTCGGGGTTCTCCTCGTCCGGGAGCCAGAGCTCCCGCTCCTCGATGACCTTCCAGACCGCCCCGGCCCGCTTTCCCCGGACCCGCTCGCCGACCCGGGGCAGCCCCAGCCGCTCCCGGAGCTCCTTGAACTTGTAAACGGAAAGCCGGCCGTGGTCGAGAACCCGCTCGCCGTACCAGGAGATCCCCACCGCGCCCAGGGGCGCCGTCAGGATAATCGACAGGACCGCCACCGCCAGAATGACCTCTCCGGATGCCACCCCGGCCGCCAGCGGCACCGCGCCGATGGCCGCCTGAACCGTGGCCTTGGGCACGTAGGCGATGACGCAGAAGAGCTTTTCCGACCGGTTCATCGGGGTCCCGGTCAGAGAGAGGTAGGTTCCCACTCCCCGGAAGAGGAGCCCGATCAGGATCACCGCCGTCCCGGCCAGCCCGGCCCGGACCGCCACGCCGACGTTGACCTGAGCTCCCACCAGGACAAATAGGAGCAGCTCCGCGAAAACCCAGAGCTTTTTGAGCTTCTGGGAAATCAGGTGAGCCACCGGTTCCGACTTTTCCAGAATAATGAATCCGATGGCCATCACCCCCAGGAGGCTGGCCACCGGCACGATCCCCTCCAGGGCGGCTTCCATCCGGGTCAGAAGAATGGCGGCCCCGAGAACCACCAGGGTTCGCTTGGGAGGCCGGAAGTCGTAGGCGGTAAAGAGGCGGTAGAGGAGGTAGCCGGGGATCAAACCGCAGACGATCCCCAGGATGATGGAGACGGGAATTTCGGCCAGCCGAACCAGCAAGTTGGCTTCACCCCCGCCGTGCATCCCGAGAAAGACGGTGAACAGGACGATCACGAAAACGTCATCCACCGAGGATGCCCCCAGAATCAGGGTGGGAATGCCCTTTCGGGCCCCCCGGCCCCGGTCCATGAAATCGATCATCAGAGGGACCACCACCGCCGGGGAGACGGCGGCCAGAATGCATCCGAGGATGGTCGCCTCCAGGCGGGTGATTCCCAACAGAGCCGGTGCCACCAGGAGGACGCCGACGATCTCGAAGACCGCCGGGACGATACTCATGGTCAGGGCGGCCCGGCCCACCCGGTGGAGGGTGTCCCGCTTGAGCTCGAAGCCGGCCCGCAAAAGGATGACAATCAAGGCGATCATCCGGAAGTCGCCGGAAACGGTCATCATCTCCGGGGCCATCAGGTCAAGAGCGTATGGCCCCACGAGGACGCCGACCCCGAGCATCCCCACGAGGCCCGGAAGGCGGACCCGGCGGAAAAGCTGGTCCGCTCCCAGCCCCAGCAGGATGATCAGGGCTATACTGAATGCCATTGTGAATGATCGGGGTAAGCGGCCTGAAAGCCGCTCGCCCCCTCCGGGCGTTTGAGGGAAAGGGTCACGGAGTGACGAAAGATGGGCTTATGAATCCGACCGCCCCGATGGAGCCTCGTTGCTTCCATCGGGACGGTCGGTCCGCCTTATTGGATGACGAACATGCCGTCGGGCAAGATCAGGTCCTCGATCATTTCGATCTGGTCATTTTGATCCCGCTCGATGGCGCAACGCAGGCTGAGGACGCAATGGTGTTTACAGATTCGGTCTTCGATGTTGAAGTCACCGAAACAGCCGAGGTGGTCTCCATAAACGATGGTGTTTTTGGTGCCGTTTCCATTGTCGTTAATCATGGATCTCCTCTGATTCTGAAAGCAGGGGCAGCATCTCCCCATGGATTCGTCCGTTGGTGGCCAGAATCGATGGCATCTCCATCTGATGCGGCCGGTTATCGAAATCGGTGACGGTCCCGCCGGCTTCCTGGACAATGAGGGTCCCCGCTGCCGTGTCCCAGGGGTGGAGGTGGGCCTCCCAGAAGCCGTCAAACCGCCCGCAGGCCACAAAGCAGAGGTCCAGGGCCGCCGACCCGAGCCGCCGGACTCCCTGGGCCGCTCCGAGGCACCGGGAAAACGGTCCCATCACCCGGTCCCGGATTTCGGCCACGTGGTAGGGAAAGCCGGTGACCAGCAGGCTGTCTCCCACCGTCGCGGTTTCGGAGACCCGGATGGGATTGCCGTTCAGGGTCGCTCCCTCGCCGGCGGTGGCCTGAAACAGCTCGCCGCTGACCGGGTTGTAAACCAGCCCGGCGATCACGGCGTCGTTTTCGGCACAGGCAATGGACACGCTGAAGAAAGGCAGTTCGTGGGCATAGTTGGTGGTGCCGTCCAGTGGGTCGATGATCCACCGATGCGCCGAGCCGCTCTCCCGGCGACCCGATTCCTCGGCCAGAATATCGAACCCCGGATATCGGCCGTCGAGGGTCTCGATGATCCGGCGCTCCGCTTCCCGGTCGGCGTCGGTGACCAGGTCGATTGCACCCTTTTTGTCGATCCGGGTGAGCCGTCCCAGTCGTTCTCTCAGAACCCCGCCGGCGGTGTAGGCGGCCGCGATCATCGCTCGATGTAGTCCGTCTCGATCCATAAACTAGCCTCTTATAACGGCATGTCAAACCGGATGTCAAGCCGGAGGTGGCTCCGGAGTTGGATTTTCCAGGCCCCAGCCCGCCGCGCCGGCCACGGCCGATTCGGCCGCGTTGATCAGCGGCATCAGGGTTCCGGCGTCCCTGGCCGAGACCGGCACCCCATCCAGAGTCCGGCGAAGGCGCTCCACCGTCTCCGGGTCGAGCCGGTCCTGCTTGTTGAGCACCCGGATGGTCGGAATCCGGTCCAGGTCGAGGTCGGCCAGAATCCGCTCCACCGACTCGATCTGTTCCGGGTGCCGGGGGTTGCTCAGGTCGATGACGTGAAGCAGCAAATCAGCGGTCTCCAGTTCCTCGAGGGTGGCCCGGAAGGCCACGGTCAGATCCTCGGGCAGGTCCCGGATAAAGCCCACGGTGTCGGTGATGATGACTTCGGTGTCCCGAGGGAACCGGAGCCGTCGGCTGGATGGATCCAGGGTGGCGAACAACCGCCCTTCGGCCAGGACGTCGCTGTGGGTCAGGGTGTTGAGGAGCGTCGATTTTCCGGCGTTGGTGTACCCGATGATGGAGATCACCGGCAGCCCCCGCTGGCTCCGGCGGGACCGCTGCTGGCGGCGGTGCTTCCGGACATCGTCTAATGCCTTGTTGAGGCGGTTGATCCGGTCCCGAACCCGGCGCCGGTTGATCTCCAGCTTGGTCTCACCCGGACCCCGGCCGCCGATCCCGCCGGTGAGCCGGGACATGGCCGTGTTTTTGGTCACCAGCCGGGGCAGGATATACTTGAGCTGGGCCAGCTCCACCTGGAGCTTGCCCTCACGGGTCCGGGCCCGCTGAGCAAAGATGTCCAGGATAAGCTGGGTCCGGTCAATGACCTTCAGCTCGGTGCTGTCGGTGATGGACCGGATTTGCGACGGGTTGAGGGTCCGGTCGAAGATCAACAGGCTCACCCCCTGCTGAAGCGCGAGGATGAAAATCTCCCGGAGCTTTCCCCGCCCCAGGAGAAATCGGGGGTCGATCCGCTT
>CAZWGY010000012.1:4523-8281 GCA_964633575.1 uncultured Desulfobacteraceae bacterium | reverse complement strand
CCATGACCCGGTAGGGCTGCTTGCCGGTGCTCCGGGGGAGAATGTGAGCGGCGTGAACCCGGACCGGCAACCCCTCATCGTCTAAGGCCAGGACCGCCATCAGGTCCAGCCGGAGCAGGGAGAGGTCGGTGAGGTCGTCGTCGGTCAACGGCTCATCCGCCTTCAGGTGAGTGTGGACGCACCGGAGGCCCTTGAGCCGGCCCGGCATGTTCCGGTACTCGGGAGTTTCCGGGATGACGATCCGGTCCACCTCACCGGCGATGACCCCGGCTATCCGGCCCCGGCGCTCGATGAGAAGGCCGATCTGCCGATGGATTTCCATGGAGAGGCGGCCGACGTCCCGAGCCAGCTCCGGGCTGATAATCGACTGGGGAGGAACCCGCCGGCGGTGGAGGTTTTCCAGCCGACGGCGCTGATTGGGCTTTAAGCCCTCGGTGTTGCCGTAAACCCGCTTCACGAAGCGCGACTAACTCTGTTCATAGGGGGCCGCCGGGTTTTCAAACCGGGTATAGGCGTTGATGAAGGTCAACGGCACGGTGCCGACGGGGCCGTTCCGCTGCTTGGACAGGATGATTTCGGCAATTCCCCGGTTGGGGTTGTTCTCGTCCTTGTTATAGACTTCGTCGCGGTAGATGAAGGCCACCACGTCGGCGTCCTGTTCGAGGGCTCCGGACTCCCGGAGGTCGGCGAGCTGAGGCCGCTTGTCACTCCGCTCCTCGAGCCTCCGGTTGAGCTGGGAGAGGGCCAGCACCGGCACGTTGAGCTCCTTGGCCAGGGCCTTCAGGGATCGGGAAATCTCGGAGATCTCCAGGTCCCGCCGATCCAGGGAGACCCGGACCTTCATGAGCTGAAGGTAGTCGATGATAATCAGCCCCAGTTCCCGCTCCATGGCAAGCCGGCGGGCCTTGGCCCGGATTTCCATCACCGAGATGTCCGGGGAGTCGTCGATATAGATCGGCACATCCGACAGAAGGCCGGCCGCGTCGGTGAGCCGAACCCAGTCGTCCTGGCTGAAAAAGCCGGACCGGAGTCGGGATGAGTCGATCCGGGCCTCGGCGCAGAGCATCCGCATCGAGATCTGTTCCTTGGACATCTCCAGGGAGAAGAGAGCCACCGGAAAGTCGGCGTCCACCGCCGCGTTCCGGGCGATGTTAAGCGCAAAGGCGGTCTTGCCCATGCTGGGCCGGGCCGCGAGAATGATCAGGTCGGAACGCTGGAGGCCGGCGGTGAGGGTGTCGAGCTGAGTGAAGCCGGTGGGAACGCCGGTGACCAGAGCCTTGTTGCCCTGACGCTCCTCCAGGGTGTCGATGTTGGCTTCGATGATCCGGCTGATGGGAACAAAAGCCTTGGTGGTCTTGTGGCGGGAGATCTCGAAAATCGCGGTTTCGGCGAAGTCGATGACCGCGTCCACCTCTCCCCGCTCCTCGAAGCACTTCCGGATAATGTGCTTCGATTTGACGATGAGCATCCGCAGGCAGGCTTTGTCATGAACAATTTTGGCGTAGTGGGCCGCGTTGACCGCCGCCGGGACTTCGTCCAGAAGCGATGCCAGATAGGCGGCGCCGCCCACCTCCTTGAGCTGATGTTTGGCCTCGAGTTGCTCGGTGAGGGTGATCAGATCCACCGGCTCGTTCTTCCCGAAGAGCTCCAGAACCGCGGTGAAGATCTTCTGATGGGCGGAGCGGTAAAAATCCTCGGGCAGGAGAACATCAACGATGTCGAGGAGCACCTCGTTGTCCACGAGAATCGAGCACAACAGGGCCTCTTCGGCGTCGAGGTTCTGGGGGGGCACCGGATGGATCGATTCGTCCGGTGTCCGGGAACGGGCTTCGGCGACCATGGCTTGAGAGCTTTCAGTGGCAACGGGGGGACCCGGACGGCCCCCCCGACCGGCTGGATTACTCCTGGACCACCTCGATGGTAATCTCCGGCTCGACGTCGGCGTACAACCGGATAGGCACCGTGTAGGTTCCAAGGGTCTTGATGGGCTCGGCCAAAAGGACCATCCGCCGTTCCAGATCGATGCCGAGCTTGCCCAATGCGTCGGTGATGTCCCGCTGGCCCACGGAGCCGTAAAGCCGGTCTTCGTCGGTGACCTTGGCGGGGATCTGACAGGAGATCCCTTCCAGCCGTCGGGCCATCTCCTGAGCATGCTCCTTTTCCTTGGCGATCTGGAGCTCGAACTTCTCCCGCTCCTGGGAGAGCATCCGGCGGTTGGCCTCGGTGGCCGCAACCGCCTTTTTCTGGGGGAGCAGGTAATTCCGGGCATATCCGTCCCGGACCTCCACTTCCGTGCCGACAATGCCCAGCGAGTCAATGGTTTCAGTCAGAATGAGCTTCATCATGAGGGTATATCTCCCGTTGAACGAGACCGTCCGTCAGTCCGTTTTGGGTTCAAGTTTCCGGAAATCGAGCCACACGTCGAAAAGCCCCAGACCGATAACCAGCAGCAGAAACAATTGCTGCATGACGATGAGGCTGTACAGAAAGACGCGGACAAGCCGGGGAATGCCCTTTTTTTCGAAAAACCAGGCCACAATGGCGATCCCGGCGAGGAAGTAAACCGTCAGGCTGACCAGCAGGCCGTTGATGGCAATGGTTTTGATTGTCAAGTCGGGCATCATGACGCCGACTCCGCAAGCAATGACCACCCAGACCAGAACCTCGGGCGGCTTCCACCGGTTTAAGGGACCGTAGTCCGGAAAGGCCATCCCCCGGCTCCGCAGGAGAGCCCGGCCCAACAAGAGCGTGACCCAGGTCACCAGCAGAGCCACAATGGCGGCCAGGGCGGGCATCAGGCGGATGAGGACCTCGCGGATCAGGTCGGCCGACTGCTCGATGGTCTGGATGTGCTCCGCCGGGATTCCCATGCTTTCGTAGAGCTTGAGGCTCAAGGCCAGGTTGGCCGCCACGTATTCGGATACGGCGGTCACAAGCCCCTGCCCGTTGGCGTTAGCCGCCACGGTCAGCACCACCACGCCGCTTACAACGGCGGCCGCGGCCGGGTGAAGCACCGCTGCCTCCACCGGCCGCCGGGCCGCCAGGGATTCGGCCAGCAAATAGCCGATCAGAAGGAGCTCACTGAAAAAGAGGAGATCCACCGTCGGCCGGCCATAAGCCAAAAGCATCAGCCCGACCGCTCCGCCGGCCACCATCGCCCCCGGCTTTCGGCCCAGCCGGATCCGATAGACCAGGACCGGCAGAGGGATGGCCAGGGCGATGAAAAAGCCCAGGATCGGGAGATTGGCCGAAATGGCGAAAATCACCCCGGTCAGCCCCACGCCGGCGGCCACCTCTTTCACTCGGCTCCCCGTCGCTTCCGGCGGCATCTTTAGCTCCCGTAATCCCGCCGGCCCTAAGTCTCCAGCTTGCCCATGTAGGGCAACAGGGCGATGGTGCGGGCCCGCTTGATGGCGGTGGTCAGGGTCCGCTGGTGCCGGGCGCAGGTCCCGGAGATCCGCCGAGGGATGATCTTGCCCCGCTCGGTGATGAAGTAAGTGAGGACCTTCGGGTCCTTGTAGTCAATGGCCATCTTGCTGTCGGCGCAGAACCGGCATACCTTGCGCCGATGAAAGATTCGTCGCTTTCTCCTGCGGGGGCGTCCCCGACCGGACGGTTTTCTGCCTGCCATGATTACGCCTCCTTTTCGTCGGTAGAGCCGGCGGGGGATGACGCCGACGGGGATTCGGTTTCGGGCTCAGCCGGTGTCTCGGCGGGTTCCGTTTCGGGCTCGGCGACGGTCTCAGCTTCAGCTTCAG
>CAZWGY010000012.1:0-4423 GCA_964633575.1 uncultured Desulfobacteraceae bacterium | reverse complement strand
TCAGCCTCCGCCGTTTCCTCGCTCGCGGTCATTTCGGCATGAACCGCCGCTTCATCCACGTCCTTGTCCAGCAGGACGGTCATGAACTTGAGCACCCGGTCGTCGATCCGGAAGGCCCGTTCCATTTCCGCCACCAGCGCGCCGTTGCCGCAGTAATCGATGCGGAAGTAATGGCCGCGGTTCCTTTTCCGGAGCTCGTAGGCCAGTTTCCGGCTGCCCCATTCATCGACGAGAACGAGGAACCCGCCCTGGGCGGAGATGATCTCCCCGATCCGGTCAACCAGGGCCTGCCGGTTCTCCTCGGGCACGTCCGGGTCCACGATAACAATGGTTTCGTATCGCCTCATACACTCTCCTTGTGGATGTCAAAGCCCCGGTGGCGAACCGGAGCAAGGATGGATTCCGTGCCGACCATCAAAAAGGGGTTAGCTCGCTTGAAAGCTAACCCCCGTGGCGGCAACTGGTGGGCCGTCCAGGAATCGAACCTGGAACCATCTGATTAAGAGTCAGGTGCTCTGCCTAGTTGAGCTAACGGCCCGTTTCGGTATTCGAAACAAACAAAAATGCCTTATATCAGCGTGGGACGGGACTGTCAACCGGAAAATTCAACTTTTTTCCGTCACGAGTCGGACCACTTCCGTTGCTGCTTTTCCCGCCGAGCCCGCTTCTTGTCCCGATCCCGGGAAACCTTGTCCTGCTTCTGATGGCGCCGGTCCCGGTTGCCGTCACGGTCCCGCTCCCGTTCAAACGTGACGATGTAGGAGCCGGGCATCCGGTCCGGGTGGGGCGGCATCGGACCCTTGGGCTTGGCCGCGGCGGCTTTCTCCGACGGCTTTTTCTCCGGGACCGGCGGAGCGGTAAAGCATCGGGGGGGAAGCCGGTCGGCGATGAAAAGCCCCTCACCGGCCGACCGGAAGGCCACTCCCGCCTCGTCGGCTCCGACGGTCTGGACGGTCAGGAGCACCGGGTCACCGTCGATCCGGCGGCCGATCCGTTCAGCGGTCTCCCGCTTTTCGGCCAGGACCACCCGCCCATCAGGGCCGGGATCAATCCCCCGCTCCACCACCGCCCCGTGAGCCCGGCGGCGGACACAGGTGTACAGGAGCTTGGGCAAATCGCCAGGGCTCAGCGGCCGGGGAGCGGGCAGGTGAGACCGATCCACCGCCCGGATTTTGTTATCGGCCACCTCTATGGGCGGGTCGGGCAGGGTAATCAGCACCTCGTCGATGTGGGACCGGCGGACATGACGCCAGCCGTCCTCCTCGCTCAGCGCCTTGAGGAGCTCCTTGACTTTCACCCAGCCGTCGGGGTCGGGCACCAGGCCCAGCTCGTCAGGCCGGCGGCCGAGCATGTAAGTCAACATCTTTGCCAGACGGTGGGGAAATCCGGTTTGTGCCATGGCGGTTGTTAGCCCTCCTCCGGGCCGAATGCCTCCGCATTCGGGTGTTGAAATCACATCCAATCCGGTGTATCAATCTCCTTTCATCTCATAATCGCTGGGATGTCAACTGAATTATGTCACGGAAAGGAAGGCGCCAGATGATCATCGAACGATCCAAATCCCTGTTCACCCGGGCTCGGGCCCTCATTCCCGGCGGCGTCAACAGCCCGGTACGGGCCTGCGTCGGCGTGGACGACACCCCCCTGTTCATCGAAAACGCCGACGGCGCCCTGATCTTCGACGCCGACGGCAACTCCTATATCGACTATGTGGGCTCCTACGGCCCCCTGATCCTCGGCCACGCCCACCCGGCGATAGTCGATAACCTCACGGCCACCGCCCGGATGGGGACCTCATTCGGAGCCCCCACCGATCTCGAGATCCGCCTGGCCGAACGGATCATCGCCGCGGTCCCATCCATCGACCGGGTCCGGATGGTCAATTCGGGGACCGAGGCGACCATGAGCGCCATCCGCCTGGCCCGGGCCGTCACCGGCCGGGACGGGGTCGTGAAGTTCGACGGCTGCTACCACGGCCACGTGGACAGCCTCCTGGTGGCGGCCGGCTCCGGTGTCGCCACCCTGGGAATTCCCGGCAGTCCGGGGGTCCCCGAATCCTTCGTGGCCCACACGGTCTCCTTGCCCTACAACGACATCGACGCCTTCCGGACCCTCATGACGGAGCGGGGCGACGAGATGGCGGCGGTGATCGTCGAGCCGGTGGCCGGGAACATGGGCCTGGTCCCTCCGGCCGAAGGCTTTCTGGAGGCCCTCCGCGATGAGACGGCCCGCCACGGCACCATCCTCATTTTCGACGAGGTGATGACCGGCTTCCGAGTGGCCTTCGGCGGAGCCCAGGCACTCTACGGAATCACCCCGGACCTCACCTGCCTGGGCAAGATCATCGGCGGCGGCCTCCCGGTGGGAGCCTACGGCGGCCGATCGGACATCATGGCCCACATCGCCCCCGAAGGAAACGTCTATCAGGCCGGAACCCTTTCCGGCAACCCCCTGGCCATGGCCGCCGGTCTGGCAACGCTCAACACCCTCACCGACCCCGACTGCTACCGCCAACTCGACGACCGGTCCGAAGCCCTCTTCCGGGGACTCACCGCCGCCGCGGCCGACGCCGGCATCCCGGTCAACGGGGCCCGGGTGGGGTCCATGATGGGGATCTTTTTCACGGATCGGCCCGTGACTTCCTTCGCCGATGCCAGGACCTCGGATCTGGACCGGTTTTCGGCCTTTTATAAAGGTATGCGGCGTCGGGGAATCTATCTGGCCCCCTCTCAGTTCGAGGCCCTTTTCGTCTCGATGGCCCACACCGGGGACCATATCAACACCACCGTTCAGGCGGCAAGGGAGGTTTTCGGTGAGCTGGCCGGATAGCCTCCGCGGCGACGGGGGCCAGTGGGTCCACCTCATCGCCGTCTGCGGCACCGGCATGGGAGCCCTGGCCTGTATGCTCAAGGACGCGGGTTTCCGGGTCACCGGTTCGGACCAGAACGTCTATCCCCCCATGAGCGAATTTTTAGCTCAACACGGCATCCGGGTGATGGCGGGGTTTTCCGCCGATCACCTGGCCGGCCGGCCGGACCTGGTGGTGGTGGGCAACGCCGTGACCCGGGACAACCCCGAGGCTCAAAGGACTTTCGAGATGGACCTGCCCTATTGCTCCATGCCCGAAGCGGTCAACCGGATTATCGCCGAAGGTAAACAGCGGCTGGTGGTCACCGGCACTCACGGCAAGACCACCACCTCCGCCCTCCTGGCCTGGGTCCTCCACCGGGCCGGCGCCGACCCGTCCTTTCTCATCGGCGGCCTGGTCCGCCAGTTCAACGCCAACTACCGGGTCGGGTCCGGACCGGCCATGGTCATCGAAGGCGACGAATACGACACCGCCTTTTTCGACAAACGGCCCAAGTTCCACCACTACGACCCGCACATGGCGATACTGACCTCCATCGAGCTCGACCACGCCGACATCTTCCGGGACCTCGACCAGATCGCCGGGGAATTCCGGAAGCTGGTGGCCCACATCGACCCGGCCGGAGCCCTCTTCGCCTGGGACGGGGACCCGCTGATCACCGACGTGGTCCGGTCGGCCGCCTGTCCGGTGTACAGATACGGGACCGCTCCGGGATCAGACTGGCGCCTCGGCGAGATCACCGTCGAGCCGCCCTGGACCCGGTTTGTCGTCCATCATCCGGAAAAGGGGGCACTGAACTTCCGAACCCGGCTCATGGGCGAGCACAACCTCCACAACGCCCTGGCGGTTATCGGAACGGCCCATGCCCTCGGGATCGAGATGGCCGCCATCGCCGAGGCCATTGAAACCTTCGAAGGGGTCCGCCGGCGCCAGGAAATCCGGGGCACGGCCGACGGAGTGACGGTCATGGACGATTTCGCTCACCATCCCACCGCCGTCCGGGAGACGATCCGGGCCGTCCGGCCCCACGTCCCGGACGGCCGCCTGATCGCCCTCTTTGAACCCCGGAGCAACACGAGCATGCGCCGGACCTTCCAGTCGGTTTACCCGGAAGCCTTTACGGGCGCCGACCTCGTTTGCATCCGGTTTCCCTCCATGATCCGGAAGGTCCCCGAGGACCAGCGGATCGACACCGCTCAACTGCTGTCCGACCTTAAGGCCCGGGGCCACGACGCTCACCTCTTCCCCGACACCGACGCCGTCATCGACTTTCTGACCGACGACGCCCGCTCCGGCGACACCGTCCTGGTCATGTCCAACGGCGGGTTCGACAACATCCACACCCGGCTCCTGGCACGGCTCACCAAACGGGAGCGGGACCGTCATCCGCCGGCGGATTCTCCCCCCGATAAGGGACGGTGACGGTCGGGTAAGGGCGTCATGGGATCGGGCCGGGGCCGCCGAGACGCTCTGATGGTCGCGCCAAAGGTGGAAGTTGAGCCGGGATGAAGCCCGGTTGAGCTCCCGCATCCAAGGCGGAAGCCCCGTCCATCC
>CAZWGY010000011.1:0-25456 GCA_964633575.1 uncultured Desulfobacteraceae bacterium | reverse complement strand
TGCCGCTCGGGTTTCAAGTATTTTTCTTCCGAGGGCAACCACGGGGGGTTGCCCCCTAAAACCGGATAACCCATAACCTATAACGATTTCGATTTCGATTTCGATTTCGATTTCGATTTCGATTTCGATCCCGATCCCGATCCCGATCCCGATCCCGATCCCGATTTCGATAACCCATAGCCTATAACCTATTACCCATAACCTATTTACCTATTCAGCCCTTATGGCACAGACCAGACGCCATCAGTCCGCATCTTGATCCAGTATCCCCGGCCGGGCTCCAGGATTTTCAGGTCCGACAACTGGGGCATGGTCGGGTTATAGCTCCTCCAGCCGTTACCCCGATAACTCCAGACCACCTCGCAGCTCCCGCGGATCGACTCCAGGGCGACATCGGCCGATAGAGGATAGGGCGCGGGGTAGCCGGCGAGGTTCCACCCGGCCTTGAGGAAAACGGTCTTTGCGGGGACCTCGCCGGCCACATGCAGCACCGCCGGGGTCTTCATATAGAGCCAATAACCTTTCCCCGGCACCATTTCAGTCAGATCGCTGAGGGGCTCGGATGCGGGATCGTACATGCCCCAGTTATCCGCCTTTCCCCAGATCCGCTCCAACTGATTCCGAATCGGAGCGATCACATCAGCCACCCGGACGGATGAGGGGGTGAATGGAAGGGAAATGAGGGCCTTGTCGTGGACCAGGGGAACGGCCGCCCGGCGGGGCGTGAGGTCGTCTTCGGGGACCAGTGGATTCCGGTTGTTCGATATCTCAAAACCATCCGGCTGCCCCCCGCCGTCGGTGTCGGCGGCACCCGGATCGGTGCCGTAACGATGCACCTCGTCCCAGTCACTCAGGCCATCGCCGTCCGAATCGACCATCCCCGGATGGCTGCCGGCCAGGAACTCCTCCAAGTTGGACAAGCCGTCGCCATCCGGGTCGTTGTTCGCGTCATTGACGTTTGGATTGAGTCCCACCCGGAGCTCCCAGGCATCGTCCATCCCGTCTCCGTCACTGTCGGTCACCGCGGCGGCCATGCGGGGGCCGGCGATGATCCCGATCATCATCCCGATGCACATCCCAAAGATGGCAGCGGTCAATCCCCCTTTCATGAGCGTGTCTCCTCTCCTGGTGGCCGATCTCAATGCCCCGATGGTGGGGGGCGGATTGACATTCAGCCGGTGAATCCACTTCAGTAAATAAGATGCTGTATCATATCGGTATTCAAAAGCAAAGCCAAAATGTCATCAGACAGCGGACCATTTCCGTCCGTTTCGGGCAACGCCCCCGTCGAGGGGCACTCCCGTGACGCCTCCGTCCCCGGCCGCCACCACCCGGACCCGCACCAGATCTCCCGCCTCGCCGGCCCAGCCGGGCAATGTCACCGGCACATAATTTTCCCCGATTCCAGTAAAACAATCCCGCCCGTTCCGCTGGAGCAGTAAAACGGTCGTCTCGCTCCCCACCTGATCCCGGTAAAACCGGACCCGCTTGGACTCCCCCAGGGACCGTAGAACCTGGCAGCGTCGGCGGATCTCCGGATCGGGCACGCGATCGCCGTACCGGGCGGCCGGCGTGCCCGGGCGAGGGGAAAAGGGAAAGACGTGAAGGTAGCTCACCGGCAACGCCTCGATCCACCGGCGGGTATTGGCAAAGGCCGCCTCGGATTCGCCCGGAAACCCAACCAGCACGTCAACGCCGATGGCCACGCTTCCCGGCCCTGGCATAGACTCGCGGATACACCGGATCCGATCCCGGAAATCCTCGACCGTATAGGGCCGGTGCATCCGGGCCAGAATCCCGTTGTCTCCGCTCTGCAAAGGCACGTGGAAATGGGGGCAAAAGATTTCCGAATCGGCTACCTGTCGGATGAGGGCGTCGGTCAGTTCCAAAGGCTCGATGGAGCTGAGCCGGACCCGGTCGATGGGATGGGCCGCCGCCACCGACTCCAGCAACGCCGAAAGGTTCACCTCCGGGCTGAAATCCTGACCGTAGGCCCCTAAATGGATTCCCGAAAGCACGGCCTCCCGGAATCCCCGGCCGGCCAGGCACCGGAGGTGATCGATAACCGTCGCCGGCGGCATGCTCCGGCTCCGCCCCCGGGCATGGGGCACAATGCAGTAAGTACAAAACGCATCGCAGCCGTCCTGAACCTTCAACACCGGACGGCCCCGCCCGCCGTGGGCCGTAACTCCGTAATCCGGAAAGGCCCGCTCCCGGCCGACATCCCCAACCACCATCCGAGGGAGTGGTCCGCTTCCCGGCATGGCCAGAATTTCCGCGATCCGGTGCTTGTCCGGGTGACCGATAATGTCATGAACACCAGAGATTTTTTGAAAAGCCGACGGGTCGATCTGAGCATAGCAGCCGGTTACCAGTATGCGGGCGTCGGGGTGACTCCGGATCGCCCGCCGGACCGCCCCCCGCCCCTGCATGGCGGCTCGCCCGGTGACCGCGCAGGTATTGATGATATGCAGATCAAGATGGCCGTCACGATCCGCCGCGGTCCAGCCGGCGTCGATGAGCCGGCGGGAGATGGCGTCGGATTCGTACTGGTTCACCTTACATCCCAGAGTTGTGATGGCAAACGCTCCGTTGATCGGGTCGGGTCGGGTTTGGGTCATGTCTCCTGCGTTTCAGGTTCCCGTCGGCGTTGAGGCGGCACGTTCCGTCCGAAATTCGCCGAGCTCAAACGGATAGACTATGCAAGTTCAGCGCCATCATGGTGAATGCGTGTTGAGGGTTGAATATTCACGAAAAACCCGGCGTGATGGTTGGCTGGGAGCGCCGGCGGATCAGTGCGATTTCGAACACTGTGCGGAATCGCCCGGTCAATTTCGCACATTGTCCGCCTTGGCCAGCCGGCGACGGAGGGCATATCGGGAGATGCCCAGGTACCGGGCGGCACGGCTCTTGTTCCCCCCGCAAATGCTCAGAGCCCGCTCCACCAGAGTCCGGTACAGGGCCTCGAGGTCAAAGCTGTCTTCGGGGAGGGCTATTCCCGCCAAATCGGGCGTCAACAGCGGTCCCCCGGCCCCGTCAGGCCCGGCGGCATCGGCGGGTGATGGGGCCGGGCATGGATTATCGTTGGGAAGGTGCCGGCCAATCACCGCGCTCACGGGAATCTCCGATTGGGGACAGAGGATGGCCGCCCGTTCGATGGTGTTTTCCAGCTCCCGGACGTTGCCGGGCCAGGGGTGGGCCATCAGATGGGCCATGGCATCCGGGGACAGGTGCTTGGGGCGGGTCCGCCGCCGGCGGGCGCTCCGCTCCAGAAAGAGCTGGACCAGCGGCTCGATATCCCGCCGACGCTCGCGAAGAGGGGGAATATAGATGGCACCGACATTGAGCCGGTGATAGAGGTCCTTCCGGAATCGCCCGGCCGCCACCATTTCCAGAAGATTCCGGTTGGTGGCGCAGACGATCCGGGCTCGGAGGGGCCGCTTTTTCCGACCCCCGACGGGATAGAAGGCGCGTTCCTGCAGGACCCGAAGGAGCCGGGGTTGAAGGTCAGGGGTCAGCTCGCCGATCTCGTCGAGGAACAGGGAGCCGTCGGCGGCCAGATCCATCTTCCCGCGCCGCCCGCCCCGGGCAGCTCCGGTGAATGCCCCGCCCTCATAGCCGAATAGCTCCGATTCGAAAAGGGTCGGGGTCACCGATGCCACGTTGATGTCGATAAAGGGGGTATCGATCCCGCCGTCGCCGTAGTGGATCCGCTTTGCGATCAGCTCCTTGCCCGTGCCGGTCTCCCCTTCGATGACCACGGGGATGTCCGGGGTGCCGTGGAAAAGTAATGCGATCTCCCAGACTTCCCGCATGGCCGACGACCGGATCACCACATCCTCGATGCCGGTGGCGATCCTCACCAGCCGCCGGGTCCGCTGAAGCCCCTCGATCCGGTCCCGGAGAGCCTGCTCGGCCCGCCTGAGGCGGATGTGGGTTCGGACCCGTGCGAGGAGCTCCTCTTTTCGGAAGGGGATGGTGACGTAGTCAACGGCGCCGTATTCAAACCCCCGGACGATGTCTTCGGTGGAATCCCGGGCGGTGAGAAAAATCACCGGGATGTTCTGCTTTTCGGGCTCGGCCTTGAGCCGACGGCAGATCTCGAATCCGTCCATTTCGGGCATCATCACGTCGAGCAGCAGCAGGTCCGGATGGATTCGCTCCACCACGTCCAGGGCCATCCGTCCGTCATAGGCCAGGCTGACCTCGTAGCCGGCTTCCCGGAGAATCATGCCGGAGATCCGGAGGTTCTCCTTTCGGTCATCGACGATGAGCACCCGGGCTCCATCCGGGGACTTTAACCACTCGCCTTGAACCTCCGCCCGTGTCTCCTGGCTATCAGTGGTCAGCTCGTCATCCATCGTTTCCCCCCTGGATCCACCCGGCGGCCAGCACGCGGTCTCCCGCGTATCCCACCGCCCCCTGGCCCGGTGTCACCGCCGACACCGGCCGGTCGAACCGGACCTCAGCCCGGCCTCCGGACCGGGGAACCAACCGGGCGGGAACGGCCCGATGCCGATACCGAAGGCGGACCCGGCATTCCACCGGCCCCGAAGGCGGGTCCATCCCCCACCGGACCCCGGACAGATGGCAACCGGCCGAAAAGAGGTCTTCCCGGCTTCCCACCACCAGCCGGTTGCGGGCCACATCCAGGCGGATCACATAGTAGGGCGCCGGTCCGGGACAATCAATCCCCCGACGCTGGCCGACGGTGAACCGGTGGAGTCCCGGATGAGTTCCGATCTCCCGTCCGCCCCGGTCCACAATGGGTCCCGGTGAAGGGATCACGCCCGCCTCCCGGGCCACGAAATCGGCATAGCCGCTTTTGGGAATAAAACAGACATCCTGGCTTTCCCGAGCGGCATACTTTGACAAACCAGCTTCTTCCACCAGCCGGGCCACCCCGTCCCGGGTCATATCTCCCAGTGGAAAGGATGCCCGAACCAATTGTTCCGGGTCGAGAAAGGCGAGGAAATAGGACTGGTCCTTCCGTCGATCAACCCCCCGGAACAACCGCGGTCGGCCCCGGTCATCGGCGATGATCCGGGCATAGTGGCCGGTGGCGAGCCGGTCCGCGCCTCTCTGCCGAGCCACTTCCAGCAGCGCGCCCAGCTTGATGGCCGGGTTGCATAACAGGCAGGGGTTCGGGGTCCGGCCGGCCAGGTAGGTCCGGACGAACGGGATGACCACTGCTTGCCGAAAGGCGGCGGACAGGTCGATCACGGTCACGTCGATGTCCAGTGCCCGGCCGATGGCCTTGATCCGGGGAGTCGGGTCCTCGGCCTCGTAGCCGGTGGTGAAATGGACCCCCCAGACCCGACGCCCCTCCCGCTTTAACAGCCAGGCCGCCGCCAGGGAATCGATCCCGCCACTGACGGCGACGGCGGTGAGTGGTCTCATTCGAAAAAGGTCTGATTCTTCGGGCGGACTTTCATGGCTCGGGTGGGGCAGGCGGGGACGCAGAGCTCACAGACACTGCATTTTTTCTGATCAAAAGCGACGATCATCTCCGGTCGCTGGACGTAGAGGGCCCCCGTGGTACAGACGGCCGTGCAGGCTCCGCAGTGGACGCATCGGTCGCTCGACCGCTTGACTTCCTGTTCGGTGCTCTGGACCTGAACCCCCTGATCCTTCAGGAACTGGACCCCCTGCTTGAAGTCCTTCCTGGAGCCGGAGAGCTCCAGGACAAGGATTCCTTCTCGCCGCGGCAATACCCGGGCGTTCAAAATGTTAAACGTCAGGTCATAGTCCCTGACTAGCTGGCAGACCAGCGGCTTATGAACGACGGTCTTGGGAAACCGCAGGATCATCATCTTGGAATACACAAATGCCTCCGTCGTGATGGGCCGAGCTGAACCTCGACGTCAATGACCGCCCGCATGCGCCGTCCGGTCACCGGTCCGGGCGGGAGCTACCGGGAAGACCGTTTTCGATCCCGACGGGTGAACGGGGTTCGCCGGAGCAGGACGTAGGTGGCGCCCGCTCCCCCGTCGCAGGATCGAGCGCTTGAAAAGGCGATCACCCACTTTCGCCAGGGGCCTCGGGTGAGCCAGTACTGGACCCGGGACTTGAGCACCGGTCGGCGGGGCGATGAGAGCCCTCGACCGTGAACAATCAGGACGGCCCGATGGCCGGCGGCGACCGACGCCTTCAGGAACCGGTCCATGGCCTCCCCGGCCGCTTCCGCCCCGAGGCCGTGGAGATCGATATGCCCCTGAATGGCGAAGTCCCCCCGGTGAAGGCGACGGGCGATCTCCGGGTTGTCACAATAGCCGGTTCCCTCGATGTACTCCGGGGTATCGGCCACCACGAATCCCCGGCCGTGGCGAACCAGCTCCCGGAGCCGGTTCATGGCCTCGGCATCCCCGTCGGGAGCGGCCGTCCGGGTTTGACGGGAGCGGAGCCCGCCGGTGGCCGGGGGTCTGAACCGGTCCGGAAGCGGTGTCACATCCGCCATGGCCGCCCGGAACAACGCATCCTCGCTCTCGAGGTCCGGAGCCACGTCATTGGAGCGGTCGCCGGTGTCCGGACCGGCCGAGGTGGTCAGTTGAACCGAGCGTTCCTTTACCAGCTTGCCCAGCCCCGCCAGCGGGCGGTGAGCCCACCCGGCACGGGCCGGGCGCGGTCGGGATCGGGCGTTGACGCGGGCCATCGTCTCCATCCTTTCCCCCGTCGTCCGCGGGATTCAAACCTCAGTCGGCGGTGTATCCATCCCCGACGCCAAAAATCCGGCGCCGGGGCACTCCCCGGCAATACCGGAAATAATCAGCGAGTATCCGGGCGTGATCAAAGGCCAGTGGAGTCGGCAGGTGCTCCTCGTCGAAAATCCCGACCCCGGCGGCGTCGTCCCGAGCGGCCGGATTCCCCTGGCTCCGGGCGATGAACACCGTCGTGACGGTGTGATGCCGGGGATCGCGGTCCGGTGCCGAGTAGGCGTGAAATTGCTCGATCAGCTCCACCCTCAGCGCCGTCTCTTCCTCGGCCTCCCGGACGGCGGCGGCTTCCAGGGACTCGCCGTAATCGACGAATCCGCCGGGAAGGGCCCAACCCGCCGGCGGGTTTTTCCGCTCGATCAGGATGATCCCGCTCCCGATCTCGATGATGACATCCACCGTCGGCAGGGGGTTTCGGTACGGTTGTGGGCTCGCCATGATCTCCTCACCTTCCGGGGATCGGTTTCTTCGACCGGTCGAAGACGCCTACAGCTCGGGCGGCCCCGCCGGAATCAAGCAGACAAAGACAAAGGGCTCGGCCCCGGCGTTTCGAATCTGATGCTCCTCGCCACCGGGGATGAAGAGGGCATAGCCGGGGTGGATCGGCACCCATTGCCCATCCCGGAGCACCTCACCCCCGCCGGCATGGACAAAGATTTCATGCTCCCAATCGTGGGCGTGGCGAGGCGTGTAGCCGCCTTCGGCGAGCTCAAAAACCCGCATACAAAAGCGGTCCGCCCCGTCGGCCCGTCCGACCGCCACCCGGCCGGTGACTCCGCTGACGCCTTCTCCGGAAAAGACCTTTTCCGCCGCATCGGTATAATGAGCGACTTTCATTATCGACTCCCCTCCAGCCCTTTCGGGCCAATGTAATCCGTTCCAGACCATACCATGACACCGTACCGGTGGCAATCTCAGTCTTGTCCCCCGCCGGTTTATCCCTTGACATGAGCCAATTGTCAAACCATATTCCGTTCAGTTCATCCAATGTGAAACCCATGGACAAAAAGGAGACACGATGCCCCTGTTCACCATCGACCCGGAAACCTGTCACCGAGACGGCCTCTGTGTGGCCGACTGCCCCCTGGGCCTCATCCGGCTCTCGGCCGATGATCCCACGCCCGTTCCCATCGCCGACGCCGACGATCTATGCATCCGCTGCGGTCACTGCGTCGCCGTCTGCCCCCATGGGGCCTTTCATCATCGGGAGATCCCGCCCGCGTCCCTCCCGCTGGTGGACCGGGACCGGCTCCCATCCGCCGACGCGGTGGCCCATCTCTTCCAGACCCGTCGCTCGGTGCGGCGCTACCGGTCCCAAATCGTTGATGACGAGACCCTGGCCGGGCTGATCGACATCGCCCGCCATGCCCCATCGGGCCACAACAGCCAGCCGGTCCACTGGCTGGTGATCCGGGAGCCTTCGGAGGTCAACCGCCTTGCCGGGATGGTCGTCGACTGGATGCGCCATCTCCTGTCAGAAGCTCCCGACATGGCCCGGAGCTATCTGATGGACGCGATAGTGGACGAATGGGAAGCCGGCCGGGACCGGGTTTGCCGTCATGCGCCCCACCTGATCCTGGCCCACGGTCCCCAGGACAACCCGACGGCCCCGGCCGCCTGCACCATCGCTCTGACCCATATCGACCTGGCCGCGCCAACGGTCGGCCTGGGGACCTGCTGGGCCGGCTACCTTCAGATCGCCGCCACCCAGTGGGAGCCGCTCCGCGCCGCCCTGGCGCCGCCAGACGGCCATGCCGTCTTCGGGGCACTGATGATCGGCCGTCCGGCGGTTCGTTACCATCGGATTCCGCCTCGCCGAGCCGCCCGGATTATCTGGCGGTAAGGCCCGCCTTTCCCCGCCGCTACTGGTCGCCCCATTAAAAAACGCCCCGACCCCCGGAACGGCCGAGGGCGGGGCGCTTTTTGGACCGGGCCGCAAACGGGGCCTATTCCGGCGGGATTTCGGGGAACGGCGGCAGTCCACCGGGCTCCGAGGGAACCAGTCCGGTATCCCCGGCGAGCTCTTCTTGTATCTCGATGACGGTGCTCTCGATCTCGGCATCCAGGTCGGCGGCCGCGCCCGCCGCCGTCGGATCGGGCAATCGAACCTCCGCCAGCCCCGCCGTCGGCACCCCTTCCAACTGAACCGGCTCGGGGGTCACCCGAAGGCGTTCCAAAAGGCGGAGATCGTCCTCAAATCGCTGCCCCCGGACCACCTTGTCGGGATCAAAAGTAAAATCGTCCTTGATCTTCTCGATTTCGTCGAGGGCCAGGGTTTCCAGGGCGGACGGCAGCTTGCCTTCCAGAACAATGGCCCTCTGAAAATCCCGGACCACGGTGGGGGGGACGTCCGGGCCGACCAGGCTGACCACTTCCACCTGAGTCCCCTCCAGGGCGATGACCACGGTCCGATCCGCTTGGGACTCCACCACGAAATCGGACCCCCGGACTCCGACGATGGCGGTCTGGGTCTTGACCTTGACCTCGGACCGGCCAAACCCGGTCAGCTCCTTGACCAAGAATCGGGCCTTGCCCACGGCCATCCCCAGAAACGAAGAGCGGCTTTCGGTTTCGGGCTCGTAAACCATTTCGTTGATCACCAGGGAGCTGTTGGTGGTCAAGGTCATGATGCTCCCGTCATTGAGCTCGAACCGGACGCGGCCGTCCGGTCCGGTGGCCACCGTATCCCCTTTGTATAACGGCAGGTCCGTCACCGCCTGGTACCCGATATCAGGCTCGCCGTCGTGGCGGATCACCGCCGATCCCTGAACCAGCCCGACGCGGCCGACCGGCTCACCTTCCCCCGGCGCGTAGGATTCCGCCATGGTCAGGCCCTCGGGAATCGGCCCCTGGGCATCGGCCCCCGTCACGCTCCCCGCCAGGGCCACCGTCATCAGGACCAGGATCAGTCCGGGCCGCCGCACGGCGGCCATGCAGTCGGATGGTCGCATTTTCCCCTCCCGGCTAATACGTTGCGGTCACCGACAGAGTGACCATGTTTCGATCGTATTCGTAAAACGCATTGTCGGAGTCATTGCCGACATACCGATATTCCAGGCTCACCCCCAGCCAGTCGAAGTAAACCGGCCGCTCCAGGGACAGGGTTGTGGTCAACCGCGTGTCATCCCGCTCCGCCAACTCAGGACTCGGAGCCGCCCCAAAAGACCGGCTCGCGAATTCAGCGGTGCCCCGAAGGGTCAGCCGAAAAGGGAGTTCGGCGGCGCCTCCGACCTCACAGCGCCACTTTTCGAAATCCTCGTAGCCGGCATCGGCGGCGTTATCCTCGTAGCCGACCTCGCCGTAAACCACGCCGGCGAGCCGGGGCAATCCCGTATACAACCGGAGAGCCACCCCGTTCCGGCTGCCGCTCCGATCGGCATCCATGAAATACGTGTCGTCGTAGTAATGGTAGGAAAACCGGAGCAGATAGCGATCCGCCGGCTTCCACCAGACCGCCGGCATCAGGTGGTGGCGGCGGAGGTAGCTATCGCCATCGGCCCAGTAATAGCTGGGCAGGTAGCTCATCGCCAGGGTGAAATCCCCCAGACGATAACTGCCGTATAGGGTAGGAATCGATCCGGTGAGGTTATAAGCGTCGAGGTCGTCATAGACGATCTGGTAGTGGCTGTAGCCGGCACCAAGGGAGATCGGCCCCCGGCGCAAAAAATCATACCGGCCCGAAAAGAAGAGCAGGGTGCCGCCGTCGCTTTCATCGGTCACGAAATCGGTGTCGGCGGGCTCGAGGACCACATTGTCGTCATATCGCCGTCCGAGCTTCAGGTTGAGCCGGTAAGGCCGGACGGCCCCGCCCCGCTCGATGGCGGCGATCCACTGCTCGGCGTTCCGGGCAACGGTTGCGGAATCGGCCGCCTCGCGGACGTATCGGAACATCTCCACGGCCTTTTCCGACTGACCGCTTTTCTGATAGCAGATCCCCGCGTAGTAGCGGCCGTTGGTGGTCAGCGACGGACTCGCGTCGGCGGCCTCCAGGAAAAACGGGATCGCCTCGGCATATCGGCTCTGTTTGTAAAGGCTCATCCCGGCATAATATCGGGCCAGGACGTGATCGGGGGCATCGGCCAGGATGGTTTGGAACATCTCGGCGGCCCGAGCGTAGTCGGCGGTCTGGTAGTGAACCATGGCCACGTCGTAGGTCAGTCCAGGAATGGCCGGGTTGATCTTTCGGGCCCTCAGCAGGTGCCGCCGGGCATCAGCGAATCGCTCCTGTTTCAGATACGTCCGCCCCAGGTAGTGGTGGAAATAGGGATCATTCGGATCCAGGGCCAGCGCCTTTTGGAAATGGCCCGCCGCTTCATCGTACTTCCCTTCCTCGTAGGCGAACACGCCAAAGTCGTAATAGGCCCGGCCGGTTACTTCCGCAGCGTCAAGCCGAGCCGCGCCCAGCGTCACAATCAGACAGAACAGGCTGATTCGAAGGAAAACCTTCATGACAGACCCCCCGCTCGATGGTTTGAATTTGCCGGTTGAATTCATTGAAAGCGGTTATTCGGACCGCGGCCGGCGGGACGCCGCCACAGCCCATCAGCCGGATCGTGCCTCATCACGGTGGGCGTCGCTCCGGCGGGATATCTGAAATTGGAAATCATTGAAGCACCATCCGATCCTTACGATAAAAAATACAAATAATCTTTTATATAAACGGAAAACCTGCTATAAGTAAAGCGCTTTTTCAAGAATCGGCGGAGACGTTAGACCGCCGGCGGGTATTTAACTTAACGCACCCAAATCACCATACGCCATTTTCATGGATGCCATCAATAGTTTAAAAATGTTAATCTCTCATCGGCGATCTCCCCAGCATCCAACCGGGCCACCCCGGCGGACATTCGACATCGGGGCGCCCCGACCCGACCGCCGGATGCGACGAAGTATCCGCTGGCCGGCGCTGATCCTGCTGGCCATACTGGCCGCCGGATGCGCGGTTCAGGGGCCGTCCGGACCGACACCTTCCCAAGCTCCACAACCCCGGCCGGCTCAGCAACCGACCCGGCCGGTCGGAGTTGTTCCCCCGTCAGCCCGAAACGCCGTCGGGGAGGCGCTCATTCATACCGTCAAGCCCGGTGAGATCCTCTCGAAGATCGCCATGCGGTATTACGGCTCCTACCTGACGGAGGTTTTTTACCTACCGGCCAGAAACGCTTTCGTGACCTCCCGGATCGCCGGGCGGATTTCGGGAAAGCGGATTCGGATCGGGATCGTGACCGATCTGATCGAGCAGATCAACGGGTTTGCCGCGGACAACCTCTATGCCGGCCAGAAGATCCGCCTGCCCCAGATCGAAGGCTTGCCCTTTTTGGGGGACAAAGACCAACCTCAGACGACCACCGCCCCGGCACCGGCTCCAGAATCGCCCCTTACCCCGCCACCGTCCCCGGAAACCCGGCCATCCATCCCGACGCCTCCGCCGGCTCCGCCCGAGCCGACGCCGGACACCGTCCACCTCACCCTGCTCAAAGGCATCGACGCCTTCAACGCCGAAGATTACTCGACGGCCACGGACCACTTGCAAGAGGTCCTCAAAAAGCGGCCGCGCCACTCCGTCGCCCGCCATTACCTCGCCCGCACCTTTTACCAGAAGGGGCTGGCCGCCAAAAAAGCCGGGGAGGCGCTGCCGGCCATCGAATCCTTCCGCGCCGCCCTTGATTATGATCCCGACTGCTTTGAATGCGAACAAACGCTTACCAAACTCGAAACCCAGTTCAAGGAAATCCACTATAAAAACGGCATCCGGTATTTCGAAAAGGAGGAGCTGGACAAGGCCATTGCCGAGTGGGAGATGGTCTATCGACTTGACCCGGACTACGAAAATGTCCGGAAAAACATCGAGCTGGCCCGGAGGCTGTTGAAAAAGCTGGAGGAGATGGAACAGAAGCAATGATCCCGTCAAATCGGGATCACGGGCGAGTCTTTAATCGGATCGCCCGCCGCGGTTTCAGATAATCCCCACCCCGTCGGCCCTGACCCAGCCGATCTTTCCCGCTTCGAAAAAGATCCGGAAAAAGCCGTCCCGTTCGCGTTCGACCCGGACCCGGGTGCCGGCGTGGAGCGTGAACAGCTCCGTGGCCGACTCCGACAGGCCGGACCGGACGGAGACCGCTTCGGGGAGGATCACACCATAGCGGACCTGGCGCGATTCGTAATGATTATACAACGCCGTGGCGGCAAAGAGCAGGCAGAAGGCGAGGGCAAGATGGCCGAGTCCCTTCAAGGGCCGCTTTCCCCGCAAGATGCGGATCGACAACAGGATAAAGAACCCGGCGTTCAAACCGATGGCGATCCACTGAACCGTCCGCCAACCCAGGCGGTACCGCCAGAAAAAGAGGACCTGATAGATCGCGGCCCCCTTCCCCTCACGCTCATCTTTGACCAGGGAGAGGGCATAGGCGTGGTTGAAACGAAGGTCCGGGTCTCCGGGGGCGAGCCGCAGAGCCCGCTCGTACCAGAGGACCGCCCGGCCGAGATCCCCGGCTTTCAGGTGGGCGTTGCCCAGGTTGTAGAAGAGTTTGGCGTTGTCGATCCCGGCGGCGGCAACCCGATCGAAGGCGGCGGCGGCTTCGTCGAATGCTCCCGCCTCATAAGCCTTGACGCCGTCCAGAAAGGTCCGGGTCAGCCGGGCCGTTTCCGGACCGTCGGCCCCCAAGCTCCCCGCGCCCCCGATGAGCAGGATCAATACCGCCAGTCCGCAAGTCCGGATCACGGCAAGAGCCTCCGGACGACGGCCGCCGTCTCGTCAAAAAGGGCCTGACGTCCTTCCGAATCCAGAGGCCGGCCCCCGAACTTCGCCGACTCGATGGCATCCAGAAGCCGGACCGCCGCCTGGGCAGTGGCCTTGTCACAATCCGTCCGGCCCAGCCGGGCCTCGGCTTCGGCCCCGGTGAGGGTGGCGCCGGATACGCCGGTCCGGGCATGGATGGCCGAGATCAATGCCCGGTAGAGGGCCGTGAGAAAGGCTGGATCGTCTTTCTCCTCGCGCCGGGCCGCTTTCAAAGCGTCGGTGGCCCGCCGGGCCATTCGCCTCGCCGGCCGGTCCGCCCGTCGAGCCACCCGACGCCAGCCGGCCAGCAGCCCGAAGATAGCCGCCGGGGCGAGCAGCGCGCTCAAAAAGACGGGCAGGGACATGGGCCCGCGGTCGGTCAGCGCGTCGAGGTCATCCTTAAGGGGCAAAACGTCCCGGCCGGTCAGCTCCACCGCCTGCTTGTCCGGCTTCGGCCCGGCATCCGGGGCCGTAACCACCGGCGGCGGGGATGTCGCGTCCGCGCCCGGCCGGGCGGTCAGAGTCATGGGAGCCGTCTCCCGGACCTGATAGCGCTCCGCCTCAACGTCAAAGTAGGCCAGCCGGATCGGACCGACGGTGTATCGACCCGCTTCCACCGGCACCAGTGCCATCCGAAAAATCTTTTCCCCCACGTAGCCCTCACGGTTCAACCGGATCTTTTCCTCGGGTGCATCGGCGTATCGCTTGAGCCCGTCCGGCAGCTCGACCAATGGCGTGTCAGCCTCCATGATGTTGCCCCGCCCGGAGACCGTTATCGACAGCGTGGCGGAATCCCCGGCGGTCAGGTCGGATGTATCCAGGTCGGCGGCCAGATCGAACCGGCCCACCAATCCCGAAAAGGGGGGAGCCCCCTTATATGGCGGCAGCGGCCGGACCGTGACCTCCCTGGCTTCGGTGCGCAGAGTCCGGGGCGACGGATCGGCGTTTCCGAAAAACCCGTCAAAGGAGAACCCGAATCCCCCGCCTCTCCGACGGCGGACGACATCGCAACGCAATACGGCCGGCGAGATCCGCTGAATACCGGCCTCGATAGGCATCAGGATCCAGGACAGCTCGGTCACGGTGTAGGGCCGGCCGTTGATGGTCCGGGTGTAATCCCGCTCATCGCCGATGGCCTGAGCTGAAAACCCGTCAAACTCGGGCGCCTTGAAGCTCACGTTGGCGATCCGGACGCTCCGGAGCAGGCGGAAGGTGTAAACCGTTCCCTCGCCGGCGTAAGGGCTTGCATTGGAGAGATCGGCCTCGACAAAGACCTCCCGGTCGTCCCCCGTCCGGCCCTGGGGCTGTTCCGTCACGGTGATCCGGATCGGCCGGGTCCGGCGGGTTTCGTCGCCTAGTCGGACCGTCAGGGCGGGCACCGTGAGCCGACCGGTCCGTTTGGGCTTCAGTTGGTACCGGTAACTGACCTCCCGGGAAGCCCGGCCGTTGACAATCTTCAGGCTCGTACTGGTCCCGGCGGACCGGACCGAAAAATCCTGGATGGCCGAGACATCCACTTGGGCGTCCCCTTCTCCGGCCACCGTCACGGAAAGGCCGAGGCTCTCGCCGGCGGAAATGGTTGTCCGGTCCACCTGGGCCGATACATCGAAGGCCCCGGCCGCCGGGTCATCGAGCGGACCGGCCCCGAGGATCAGGGCCAGCAGGAGCCCGATCAGTTTCACCAGTCCCGCTCCACCCGGCCCTTGCGGGCGGGCGGCATCATGGCCCGGCCGGGCTCGTCTTTTAAGCGGTTGAGCATCCGTTCCACGCCCATGGCCCCTGGCTGACCCGCCGTTTCATCACCTTCCCCTTCGGCCTCGCCGGCTCCCGCCGCCATCTCCTCGCCGGACTCATCCCCGGTCTCCTCCCCGGCCGGTATGGGCGCCGGAGCTGAATCGTCCCCTTCCGTATCCGGCCGTTCAGCGGCCCCGTCGGTTTTCCCCTGCTGACCCTGGCGGTTTTCAGATTCTCCGCCGGCCTCGTCGCCCGCTTCCGCGGATTCAGAGTTATCTTCGGTCTGTTCGGGTCCGTCCCGTCCTTCGCCGGTTTCCGCCCCGGTTCCCTCATCACCGCCGGACTGCTCCTGATCCCCGGGCGTTTCGGGTTGTTGCCGTTGTCGAGCGGCTTCCTTGACCTTTCGGACATAGGCGATGTTGTCCCTTGCTTTGTCGTCGGAGGCATCGAGGGCCAGGGCGGCTTCGAAATGCTCGATGGCCTCGTCATATCGGCCTAATCGAAAGGCGGCGTTGCCGAGGTTGTAGAGGGTCTGCCGGCGGAGCGACCCCTCAGCCGACTGGAGCGCCTGACGGTAGCTGTCGGCCGCTGATTCGAAATCGCCCGTCCTGTAATAGGCGTTGCCGATGTTGTAGAGGATTTCCGGCCGGTCGGGGGATTCGATCTGGGCTTCGATGAACCGGTTCAAAGCCCGGTCGTACTCCTCTGCCCGGTAGGCCCGGACCCCTTCCCGAAAGGCGTCTTCGGCCCCCGCCGTTCCGGTCGGCCCAAAGCCCACCAGCATAAGCACCAGCAACACCCCCAGGCTCCGGCGGGGCCGGCGGGAGGCGATGAACAACTCGGTCAGCAAGGCCAGCACCGCCAGGGAGAGGACCCACTGATACCGGTCTTCCCAGACCTGACGCCGGCCGCTTTTCACTGTCTCCCGCTGCATTTCTTTTCGAATCCGCTCCGTATATATGGCATCGAGATCCATGTCTCCGGCCACCGACCGGACGTAAGCGCCCCCGGTCGTGACCGCCACTTTTTTCAGGGTTTCTTCATCCAGCCGGGTCAAAACGATCTTGCCTGACGGATCTTTCCTGAAGCCGCCCGCCGAATCCGGCACCGGAACGCCTTCCACCCCGCCGACCCCGATGGCAAACAGGGTGATACCCGCTTTTCGGGCCGCCTCCGCCGCCTCAAAGGGGTCTCCGTCGCCGGTGTTCTCCCCGTCGGTGATCAGGATCACCGCCTTTTCGGTATTGGTTTTGGGGTCGAATCCGTCAACCGCGACCCGGATCGCTCCCGCCAGATCGGTCCCCCCTACCGGCAGGAAATCGGGGCTCAAGACATCTAAAAAGACGTGGAAGCCGCTGTAATCGAGCGTCAACGGGCATTGGAGAAAAGCGGTGCCGGCAAAGGCCACCAGGCCCACCCGGTCGCCCTCGACTATCGTCAGGAGGTCATGGATCTCGCGCTTGGCCCGGTCCAGGCGAGTCGGTTTGATGTCGTCGGCGAGCATACTCCGGGAGCAATCCATCGCTATGATCAGGTCCACGCCCTTCTGCTCGATCTCCTCCCACCGGTAGCCGTACTGGGGACCGGCCAGGGCAACGCCTCCCAGCCCCATCGCCGTGAGCAGAAGGGCGGCCTTGGCCCAGCGCCGGCGCTCGCCGCCTTCGGGGACAATGGCCGACAGGCCCCGGCTTGACGCATAGCGGGTGAGAATCCGCCGGCGGCGGCGGGCTCCGTGAAGGATGACCAGCAGCAGGACCGGCACCATCCAGATCAGGTAAAGCATTTCGACTCGGGCCAGCTTCATGGGATCCGCAGAAACCGAGTGTGGCTCAGGATCGTCCAGACGGCCAGGAGCCCAAGGGCCGGCAGGAGCAGCATCGGATAGAGTTCGTTGTACTCGGCGTAAATCTTCACCTCCACCTCGGTGGTCTCCATTTCGTCAATGGTCTCGTAAATCCGGGCCAGCCCATCGGTGTCTTCGGCCCGGAAATAGAGTCCGCCGGTGCGCCGGGCGATCTCCTTGAGGGCCTTCTCATCGATGTTCACCTTCTGGTACACGAATCGCTCGCCCAGGATCGGGTCCCGGACCGGAATCGGGGCCTTGCCCCGGCTCCCGACGCCGATTGTGTAAATTTTGATCTCCTTTTCGGCGGCAATGATTGCGGCTGTATCCGGGGCCAGGGTTCCGGCGTTGCTCTGGCCGTCGGTCAGCAGGATGATGACGTTGGACTCGCTTTCGACGTCGGCCAGCCGCTTGACGGCAATGCCGATGGCATCTCCGACGGCGGTCCGTTCCCCGGCCGCGCCGATTTCCAGCCGGTCCAGAATCGAGGCGACGGCGGTGTAGTCCCGGGTCAGGGGAAGCTGAGTGTAGGCATGGGTTCCGAAGACCACCATCCCGATCCGGTCACCGCTCCGGCCTTCGACGAAATCCCGGACCACGCCCCGAACCGCTTCGAGCCGGTTGACAATCCGGCCTTCCCGCCGGAAATCGAGGGCCTTCATGCTCTCGGACAGGTCGATGGCCAGGACGATGTTAACGCCCTCGGAAATGATCTCCTCCTGCCGGGTGCCCCACTGGGGCCGGGCGAGGGCCAGGATCATCAGGACCAGGGCCCCATACCGGAGCACCGGCAGGACCCCGCGCCCCGACAGGACCGGCGACCGGGGCAGGTCCCTAACCGATGCCAATCCGGGTAGCAGCATGGCCGGCCGAATCCGCCGCCGGGTCCGGAAATAGATCGCGATCGGGATCAGCGCCAGCAGCGCCAACCAGAGCGGATCGGCAAACCGGAAGCTCATGGAGCCCCCGCCGATCCGGCCGCGTCCTCCGGTTCCGCCCCATCCAGCCGAGTCTCCGTCACAAACCGCCGGACAAAGGCCCAATCTTCGCTCATCCGGGTTTCGGCCACCGGAGCCCCGGCGAACTTCACCGGGTCGGCCGTCAGCAGAAAATCCCTGGCCCCGCGTCGGAGCCCGTCGGGGAGGTCGAGGGTCCGGAGGCGGGGCAGGAGCTCCTCGGCCGTCATCCCGGTGGCGGGAAAGCCATACCGCCCTTCCAGGTAGCCTCGGAAAACGGCCGACAGTTGGAAATAAAAATCCCGGCCCTCAAACCGGCTCACGTCATAGAGCGCATCCAGTCCATCCATCGCCACCGCGTCCGGCGGCGGGGCCAGAGCGTGATGGGCCCGGAGCCGCCGCCCTCGACGGTACCAGAGCAGGGCGGCAAGGGCCAGGACCAAAATCCCCATGGCAAGGCCCGCCCATCGGAGCGTCCGGTGAAGATCCGGACCGGGGGTTACCGGCGGCCGGATGTCGTGGATATCGGTCATGGCGGCATCCTTCCCGGTGATGGCCGGCTCATCCCCGTCAGGGGATGCCGGCGTCGCCGGCGGATCGGCCGAACGAACCGGGCCCCCGCCGACCGCCAGGGCCAGGATCAACAGCCCAAAAACCATCCGACGGACCATCACCGCCTCCGCCGTTCCCGCATTCGGAAGTAGCGGGTCAGGACGTCGGCCGCCGAGTCGGTCGTGGTGATGGGAATCCGGTCGATGTCGGCGGCCCGGAGCATCTCCATCCGATCTGCGTAGGCCCTTGACCGGCGTTCCTCGAACCGCCGGCGAGTGGCCTGGTCCGAAGCGTCGATCAGGCGCCGCTCACCGGTTTCCGGGTCTTCGGCCAGCAATATCCCGGCCTCGGGAAGGCGAAATTCTCCGGCGTCGCGGACCACCACGGCAATGAGCTCATGACGCCGGGCCGTGGAGCGGAGGGGACGGCTCAAGTCCGCATCGGTCAGAAAATCGGAGATTAAAAAGGTGACCGCCCGCTTCCGGCAAACTCTGCCGAGATAGCCGAGAGCTGATTGAAAATCGGTGCCCCGGCGGGCCGGGGAAAAGGCGAAGATCTCCCGGATCACCCGCCAGACGTGGGCGGATCCTTTTTTGGGGGGGATATACCGCTCCGCCCCTTCGGTGAAGAGGATCGCCCCCACCTTGTCGTTGTTCCGGATGGCGTTGAAAGCCAGGATGGAAGCCACTTCGGCGGCGGTTTCCCGCTTGAGGCTCTCCCCCGTTCCGAACTCGCCGGAAGCGCTCATGTCCACCAGCAGCATCATCAAGAGCTCCCGCTCCTCCCGGTACCGCTTGACAAAGGGCCGGTTCAGGCGGGCGGACACCTTCCAGTCAATGCTTTTGACCTCGTCTCCGGGGAGATATTCCCGGACTTCCTCGAATTCGATCCCGGCTCCTCGGAAGACGGACCGGTACTGCCCGGCCATGATGGTGTTCACCGTCCGGCCGGCCTTGATATGGATTTTCTTGATCTTTTTGATGATCTCCGGCGAGAGCATGGGATGCGGCAAGGCGAGCGGCTCAGGGGACTTCAACGGCGTCGAAGATGTGGCCGATGATCTGATCGGAAACCACGTCCTCGGCCTCGGCTTCGTAGGTGAGGATGATCCGGTGCCGGAGGACCGACGGGGCCACCGATTTGATGTCCTGGGGGGTGACATAGGCCCGGCCGGCGAGAAAGGCCGCGGCTCGGGCCACCCGGCTGAGAAAGATGGTCGCCCGGGGGGAGGCCCCGAACTGGATGTAATGGGCGACGTCAACCCCGTAGTCGGCCGGTTGCCGGGTGGCCAGGACCAGATCCACGATGTAGTCCATGAGCTTGTCGTCCATGTAAATCCGCCCCACCAGGCCGGCAATCTCGTCGATCCGGCTCGGCTCGATCACCGGGACGATCTCCGCCGGGGCCTGGAAGCCCACCCGGCACATGATCTCCTTTTCCTCGGCCCGGTCGGGATAGCCGACCACCAGCTTAAGGGTGAACCGGTCCACCTGGGCTTCGGGAAGAGGATAGGTTCCCTCCTGGTCGATGGGGTTCTGAGTGGCCAAAACGAGAAAGGGGTCGGCCAGGGGAAAGGTTTCGTCGCCGATGGTCACCTGGCGTTCCTGCATCGCCTCCAGCAGAGCGGACTGGACCTTGGACGGGGCCCGGTTGATCTCGTCGGCCAGGATGATGTTGTGGAAGATGGGGCCGCGCTTGATGGTGAAATCCCCGGTCTTGGGCCGATAGACCTCCGTGCCGATGAGGTCGGCCGGGAGGAGATCCGGAGTGAACTGAATCCGCTTGAAATCGGCCTGAATCGTGTCAGCCAGCGCTTTGACCGCGCTGGTCTTGGCCAGTCCGGGAACCCCCTCGATGAGGATATGGCCCTTGGTGAACAGCCCCATGAGCAGGCCGTCCACAAGGTCCCGCTGGCCCACCAGGATCTTGCCGATCTCGGACCGGATCGTGTTGATCAGGGGGTGGTGCGCCTCGATCTCCGCCTTTAACGCCTCTGTCGTCAACCTCGCTGCCTCCGCCGTCAGGAATCGTTCATCAAAAAAATATCGACTTCCGGATAAAGATGTTGGGGCGTTATCAGAAAGCGATGGCCATCGCTCACATCCGCCTTTTTATAAAAGTTTCCCGGTAAATGTCAAGGACCAGGAGCGCGGTCCGAGACCCGGCAACGGACAACTGATTTGTCCATTGACATCCGCAATGGAATAATATATAGATATCAATGACATAGATAATTGTCCGGTCTGTTTTCGTTCGTTTTTAGCGGTTTGACCCTGGCGGGTTCGGAGAAGGGATGAAGGCAACCGGTTCGGATAAATACAAACGCAAAGTGACAGGGACGGACGGCTCAATGGTGCCGTGCCCGACCGAAGGGAGGCGAGGAGCAATGGACAAGATACTGAGAATTGACGTCGGCGCGGAGGGAGGTCCCAAGGCCACCGTAACCGATCTGGGAACTTATGCCGGGATGGGTGGACGGGGGATGACTTCGGCCATCGTCGCCAGTGAAGTCCCCCCGGATTGTCATCCATTAGGCCCTGAAAACAAGCTGGTTATCGCCCCCGGGCTGATGGCCGGCACGGCCGCATCCACCTCCGGGCGAATCTCGGTGGGCTGCAAAAGTCCTCTGACCGGAGGGATAAAGGAGGCGAATTCCGGCGGCCAGGCCGGACAGGTGATGGCCCGCCTCGGCTACGCGGCCATTGTCCTGGAAGGCGCGCCGGCGACCGACACTTTCCACACGGTCTTCATCAATTCCGATGGCGTCACGATCTCCCCGACCCCCGACCTCGAGGGGATGCTCAACTACGACCTTGCCGAGCAGATGAAGGAGAAATACGGCGAAAAGGTGGCGATGATCTCCATCGGCCCGGCGGGTGAGATGAAAATGGCATCCGCCTCGATAGCCGTGACTGACCGGGAGTTTCGTCCCAGCCGTCACGCCGGCCGGGGCGGCGTCGGAGCCGTCATGGGCGCCAAGGGCATCAAGGCGATCATCCTGGATGACGCCGGTATGGGGATGCGGAAGCCCCAGAATCCGGACCAGTTCAAGGAAGCCAACAAGGCCTTCGTGGAGGGGCTTCGGAGACACGCGGTCACCGGACAGGGGCTGCCGGCCTACGGGACCAATGTCCTGACCAACGTGATCAACGAGGCCGGGGCCTATCCCACCTATAACTTCAAACAGGGGCAGTTCGACGGAGCCTCGAAGATCAGCGGCGAGACCTTCGCCGAGCTGGAGACCAGCCGCGGCGGGAACGCGACCCATGGCTGCCACCGGGGGTGCGTGATCCAGTGCTCGGGAATCTACGTCGATAAGGACGGGAATTTCATCTCCAAGCAGCCGGAATACGAGACCGTCTGGGCTCACGGCGGCAACTGCGCCATCAGTGACCCCGATGCCATCGCCCGGATCGACTTCCTGGACGACAACATCGGTCTGGACACCATTGAGATGGGCGTCACCATCGGCGTGGCCATGGAAGCCGGAATCCTCCCCTTTGGAGACGCTGAGGGGACCATGCGGCTCCTCTCCGAAGAGGTGGGCAAGGGAACCCCGCTGGGACGTATTCTGGGCAACGGAGCCGCTGTCACGGCCCGGGCTTTCGGCCTCGAGCGCGCCCCGGTGGTCAAAGGACAGGCCATGCCGGCCTACGACCCCCGAGCCGTCAAGGGCATCGGCGTCACCTACGCGACATCGACCATGGGCGCCGACCACACCGCCGGATACGCGGTAGCCACCAACATCCTCAAGGTGGGCGGCGATGTGGACCCCTTAAGCTCCGAAGGCCAGGTGGAGCTGTCCCGAAACCTCCAGATTGCCACCGCGGCCCTCGATGCCACTGGTTTCTGCCTTTTCGTCGCCTTCGCCATCCTTGACCAGAGTGACACCTTCAACGCCATGGTGGACACGATCAACGGGATGTACGGCCTCTCCATGACCGGGGATGACGTAAGCGAGCTGGGCAAAAAGATCCTGACCATGGAGCGGGAGTTCAACCGGAAGGCCGGCTTTACCGACGCCGACGACCGGCTCCCGCGCTACTTCAAGCGCGAGCCGCTGGCGCCTCACAACGTCACCTTCGACATCTCCGACGAGCAGCTCGATACGCTTTACAACTGGTAACCGCGCCGGCGGAACCATCCATTCCCCATCCCACGACCCGATGCGGCAGCCCGCTTCGGGTCGTGGCGTTTTGTCATCGCCCCTTCCGACGGCTCGTGATACCCTGAAGCCGTCATGTCAATCCGTACCGATAATTCGAGCTGACCATGCACCACTGCGATGTTGCCGATAAGATTTTGAATGTGCTCGACTATCGGTATTCCGCATATCAGAGAAAATCCCGGTCCACCGCCTCGATGAGTCCGCCGGTAAAGCGATAGAGGTGAGGCGGTCGGCCGCCCTTTTCCCCGACCGCCTCGTTCAGGACGCTCGCCCGTTCGATCAGGCCGATTTTCAGAAGCTTGTTTCGGAAATTGGTCCGGTTTAGCCGGCGCTGGAGGACCGCCTCATAAACCGACTGGAGAGCATCGATCCGGAAAGTCTCCGGTAAAAAGCCCTGAGCAATGTTGGTGTACCGGAGCTTGCCGGCCAGGCGGGTGACGGCGGCATCCAGAATCTGGTGGTGGTCAAAGGGCAGGGTCCCGCCGGTGATCCCGAAGACCGACCGCCAGAAGCCGGCATTGAAGGCCGGCTCGTCCGGCCGGGTAAGGCCGAGATAGGCCACCGAGACGGTCCGGCCTCGGGGATCGCGGAACAGGGCGTCAAAGGTCGCCAGTTGGTCAAGGTAAATGGTTCCGTCGCCGGGAGCGTCGGCCGGGATCCCCACTTTTTCGGTCAACGCCCGCCGGGCCGCTTCCATCAGCGTTTCATCGACCCGGACCGCCGTCCCGGGCAAGGAGATGGCTCCCTCGAACGGCGCCTTGTCCCGCTCGTGCATCAGGACTTCCAGCCCGCCGTCGGCCATCCGGAAGACCACCACGTCCACCGCCAGAATGGGCCGTTCCAGTCCGTTTATGCCCATCTTTCGCCCCTATCTTCCTTCTGCCGGCGAAGCCGCGATGACCCGTTCGACCAGAGCCGATGACGACTCCAGAACCGTCCCCGAAAACCGGGCCGACAGGGCCGCCCGGAGCATCTCGGGTCGGATCACTCGCCCGCTTGCCGCCAGAGCGGCCAGGCTGGCCAGGGCCAGGTCCGGCGGGCGGATGCCGTAAGCCTTGGGGTTGATTTCGATCACCCGGGCCGAACACGGCGGGATTTCAACCCCGGCCGCCCGGATCACCAGGCCGTCCGGGGCCATGTCGGCGAAAACCTTTCTCCGACGGGCGACCCCGTCAGCGGAAAGGGCCAGAATGACGGTGGGCCGCTGGATGCCGGTATAGCCGATGGGGTCGGGAGAGAGGATCACCTCGCTCACCGACGGGCCACGGAGGACGGTGATGTTGTATTCGTTTTTCTGAGTGGCGTGAAGCCCGGCGCTCATCCCGGCGAGGCAGAGAATCTCTCCGGCGGTGATAACCCGGCCGCCGGCGGTTCCCATGATGACCACCGCCTCACGTTGTTCCCGGGGCGGCTCGAAACGGGCCTCGATGCTCGGCGGGTCGGGGGCGGGCTTCTGAGTAGCGGCCATCCGAGCGTAGGCCTCGCCGTACTCCGGCCGAAGGTTTTCCTCAACCGGCGTTTGAATGGACGGGAGCGAGGCGAGGGACTCATCGATGGTTTTGGGCGACAGACGGTTTTGCCGGGTGTAGCGGCCGGTGCAGATTCCCCAGATGTCCACCACGGAAAACCCGTCGAACCGGACCGCCGCCGCGATGGTTTCGGCCAGGGAGCGGTCGTGGGCCGCGATGCGGACCGCGTGGGGAGCCCCGGCCGCGGCCGCCACCCGGCAGAGGTCCATCGGCTTTTCCAGAGCGTTTAAAAACCCGGAGCCCACCCGGGCCGCCTCGGGCGTGGTAGCCGAAAACTGCCCGCCGGTCATCCCGAAGTTGAAGTTGTTTAAGACCAGGAGGGTGATATCGAGGTTCCGCCGACAGGCGGCCAGGAGATGGGCTCCGCCGATCCCCAGCCCGCCGTCGCCCATGGTGACGATCACCTGAAGGTCCGGCCGGGCGAGCTTGAGTCCCACCGCGTAGGTCAGAGCCCGGCCGTGGAGGCCGTGGAGGGCATGGGCGTGGAAAAAGGTGTCGAACAGGCCGGAGCAGCCGATGTCGCTGACCAGGGCCACGTCGGTCCCGGCCAGCCTGAGGGAAACCAGGGCCCGGTCGAGAGCCGTGACTACTCGCTCATGGGAGCACCCCGGACAGAAGACCGGCGGCCGGTCCGTGTTGAGCAGACTGGTCATGAGTGCATCGTTTTGATCCATCACCGTTTGTCCTTTGTACTCAACCGATTCCGTTTCATTCATTCTTCTTCATTCATTCTTCAGTCCGGTTTTCCAGGGCCAAACCATCGACGCGCCCAAATTCTCGAATATTATTGGTAACCAGCGTCAGGCCCTGAGATCTGGCCTGGCCAGCGATCAGCAAATCGAAGGGGCCGATCGGAGTCCCTTTCTTCTCGAGTATTGACCGAATATGCGCTGCCTTAATAATTCCTACTTCCGGCAACGAGTGCCGGCAAAAGACTTCATAAACTTCCCGATGCCGGTTTTTGATCAGATAAATCTCATGATCGGGGCGGGGGCCACGATCACCCCCGTGCATGAAAAAAAACGGATTTAAACCACGGAATACACGGAAAAAATTAGAATTAAAAATTAGTGTGAATTCGTGTTTATTCGTGGTTCTGAATTTTTCGATTGGAGCACCGGCGTCTCGGATTTTCACGATAAACGTTCATGATCGGGAGCACCGCGATCATCCCCGGGCATGAAAA
>CAZWGY010000010.1:14164-26198 GCA_964633575.1 uncultured Desulfobacteraceae bacterium | reverse complement strand
GGACGAGGTGGAGATTTGACGCAATGGTATAAATCATAGGTCATGGGTTATGGGTCATAGGTTATGGGTTATGGGTTATCGCTATCGAAATCGGGATCGGGATCGGGATCGGGATCGCTATCGAAATCGAAATCGGGATCGGGATCGGGATCGGGATCGGGATCGGGATCGAAATTAGGCCATAGGATAAACCCATAGCCCATAGCCCATTACCTGATTAACCGATCCCGGTGGTCGGCACAGGTCACCGGTGGGAACTCGCCGCCCGTTTCCATCCTTATTTGACCACCTTCTTGAGCATTTCCAGGTAAACCCGGTAAAAGGCCGCGTTTTCGTTGAAAGCCTTATTGAAGATCTTTTCCAGGCTGTCAACATCCGCGACGTTGATGATGACGTTGACGCTCCGGTTGAAGGCCATCATGTTGTCGAAGGTCTTGAACCGCTTGGTCAGGAGAACGACGAACATCCGCCGCCGGTGGACCATGAGCATCTGTTCGAGGTACCGGAGGACGTGGTTGGCGTTCGGGTCGTGGGTCCCGAACATCTCATTGATCATCAGGACGTCGAATTCGTTGGCCCGCATCATCTTGAGGGCCTCACGGGGGCTGGTGGGGGTCGAGATATGGTATTCCTGGGATGCCAACAGGGCCTGGATTTTCCCTTTGACCCCCTCATCCGGCTCACAGATCAGAGCGGTTTTAGTGCCCTCGGGGAGAAATGCAAACGGGCTGGTGGCCGCCGAGGCGAGGTCGTCACCACCGGCATTGTCGGCGGGGGGCGGAGCGGTCCGAGCGGGCTTCTCCTCGGCTTTGGGCCGGTGAGCCGCGCCTCCGCCGCCCGGGGTCACCGAGATCTTTTTTTTGCACTTGGGACAGTTGATGGCGATGGACTGCCCCTTGGGGACCTTCCTCAGCTTTTCATCCGGGATTTTGATTTTCGCCTGACAATGGTCACATGCGACGTCCATCGATCCTCTCCATTATTTGGATTCGCCTGGCCGATACAGGCTATCGCTTTTGGCCGTAGCTGGAATCGAGCTCCAGGTTGTCGATATCGGTGGTGGCCTCGCCCCGGGCGCTCTTGATCATGTCGATCCCGCGGCGGGTGATGCCCCGGCGCGAGCAGTAAGCCATGGCGGTCTCTTCGGTGATCAGGCCCTTTTCGTAGTGCTCCAGCACCGAGTCGTCAAAAGTCATCATCCCGAATGGCCGGCTGGCGGACTGAATCTCGTAGAAGGTTTTGCCGTCGCTTTCGCCGTTTAAGATCACCTCGTGGGCCCGCATGTTGTTTCCCAGGATATCAAAGGCCGCGATTCGGCCGCCGCCCATCTTGGGCAGGAGCCGCTGGCAGACGATCCACCGGATGGTCCCGGCCAGCCGGGCCCGGATCTGTTTCTCTTCCTCGATGGTGAACATCCCCAGGACCCGATCGATGCTCTGACCCGCGTCCACGGTGTGGAGAGTGGAAAAAACCATGTGGCCGGTCTCGGCGGCGCTCAGGCCGATTTCCACCGTCTCCCGGTCCCGCATTTCGCCCACCAGAATCACTTTTGGGGCCTGGCGGAGGGCGGCCCGGAGGCCGCTGGAAAAGGCGTCGAAGTCGGTCCCCAGCTCCCGCTGGTTGAAAGTAGCCTTTTTATGAGGGTGGGAGAACTCCACCGGGTCTTCCAGAGTGACCACGTGGATCGACTTGTTCTCGTTGATCATGTTGAGGACCGCCGCCAGCGAGGTCGATTTCCCCGAGCCGGTGGCGCCGGTGACGAAGACGATCCCGTTGTTCTCCCCGGCCATGTGGACAAAGGGCTCGGGGAGGTTCAGGTCATCGATGGTCGGAATTTTGGTGGCGAGCTGCCGGAGGACCACCGAATACTTTCCCCGCTGAGCGAAGACGTTAACCCGGAAGCGGGATTTGCCCGGCAGGGAGTAGGCCAGGTCGCAGGACCCCGACTTGATCAGATTCTCCGTGAGGCGCCGGTCCCCGTTGATCAGGTTCAGGGCGAAGATCTCCGCCTGAAACGGCGTCAGCTCGTTGACCGGCGGGTCGAGCTCCACCCCCACCAGGAGCCCCGAGCTTTCCACCTGGAACGGCTTCCCCACGGTGACATTCAGATCGGAGACATTGCTGTTGGAGTCGAGCATCCGGGTCAGGATGAAGTCGATTTCCTGTTTTCTCATGGCATGATCCTCGAAAACGGTTCCGGTCGAGCCCTCGGTCAGGCCTCGGTGAAGTCGTTAGGCGGGTTCTTGAGCATGGGCCGGAACCGGGATTTCTCGTTGGACTTGATATAAGCCTCGTCCGCGCTGATCTGCTTTTTCTGGAGCAGATCCATAATAGCGTCATCCAGGACCTGCATTCCGTACTTCTTCCCCGTCTGCATGGCGGAGTTGATCTGGAAGGTCTTGTTCTCCCGGATCAGGTTCCGGACCGCCGGGGTGGCGATCATGATCTCCTGGGCGCAGACCCGGCCCTTTTTATCGATCCGCTTGAACAGCACCTGAGCCAGAACCGCCCGGATACCGTCGGAAAGGGTGGAGCGGATCTGTTCCTGCTCATTGGCCGGAAAGACCTCGATCACCCGGTCCACGGTCTTGGCCGCGCTGCTGGTGTGGAGGGTTCCGAAGACGAGATGTCCGGTGGAAGCCGCTTCCACCGCCAGCCGGATGGTTTCGAGGTCCCGCATCTCGCCCACCAGAATGATGTCCGGGTCCTCACGGAGGGCCCCCCGGAGCGCCGCCGAAAAGGTCTTGGTGTGGGTTCCGACCTCACGGTGGTTGACGATGCAGGCCTGGCTTTCGTGGACGAACTCCACCGGGTCCTCGACGGTGAGGATGTGATCGTGGCGGGTCTTGTTGGCCACGTCGATGATGGCCGCCAGGGTGGTGGACTTCCCGCTGCCGGTGGGGCCGGTAACCAGCACGAGCCCCCGGGGCAGGGAAGCCAGCTTCGAGACCACCGGCGGCAACCCGAGCTGCTCGGCGGTAAGAATGGTGCTCGGGATCTCCCGGAAGACGGCGGCGCACCCGTACTTCTGCATGAAGAAGTTGGCCCGGTAACGGGCGAGGCCGGGGATCTCGTAGCCGAAGTCAACATCACCGGTCTCCTCAAAGACCTTGACCTTGTCCTCCGGGGCGATCTCGTAGAGCATCGCCTTGAGCTCGTCGTTTTCGAGCTTTTTGTACTTGATCCGCTCGATGTCCCCCCGGAGCCGCAGGGCGGGAGGCTGGCCCGAGACCAGGTGGAGGTCAGAGGCCCCCTGATCGTTCATCAGCTTGAAAAACGCGTCTATTTTCGCCATTGCTCACCTGATTGTCTTTGATTGCCGGACGGTTAGACAAGGGACCCCGCCAGCCCGTAAAGGCTGCCGACCAGAAACTCCCGCAGAAAGATGATCGCCAGAAAGACGATGATGGGGGAAAGGTCGATTCCCCCGTAGGTCACCGGCAGGCGGCGCCGGATCTGATAGAGCACCGGCTCGGTGACGTTGTGGATAAAGCGCACAATGGGATTGTAAGGGTCCGGACTCACCCAGGACAGGACCGCCCGGGCGATCACCACCCACATGTAAAAGACCAGGACGATATCCGTCACCTTTGCCAACCCCGCCAGAAACTTTCCGATAATGAACATTGTCGATTCAAACCTCGTCGATGTCTTGATTTTCACATCAAATCCGTATAAGTTCGGTTATTATGAAACGGCATGGCGGAAAAATCAAGTAGATTCTCGGCCCGCCGTTGGCGGCGGGACCGCCGACGGAAACGGGCTTTTGACAGCTTTCGGATTTGGCGCAAAGGAGAGTGCATGACAACATCCAGCGGACGGATCGGATTCATCGGCGGCGGTAATATGGGCGAAGCCTTTGTGGGGGCACTCATCGGCGCGGGCCGTTACGCCCCCGAAGCGGTGGGGGTAAGCGACGTGAGCGCTGAGCGTCTCCGGTCCCTCGAAGCCGCCTACGGCATCACCCCCATGACGGACAACCCCCGGCTCTTTGACCAGAGCGACGTGGTGGTCCTCGCGGTCAAGCCTCAGCAGATGTCCGGTGTATTGGGGGAGATCGCCGGCCGGCCCGGCTACGCGGTCTCCGAACCCAAGCTCGTCCTCTCCATTGCGGCGGGCATCCGGCTTCGGACCATCGAGGGAATCCTCTACCCACCCCTTGACGAACCGGCCCAGGCCCGGCTCCCAATTATCCGGGTGATGCCCAACACTCCGGCTCTGGTCCTGTCGGGGATGTCGGTGATGAGCCCCAACCGTCACGCCACCGACGCCGACCGGGCCACGGCCCGGGGTCTTCTCGAGGCCACCGGAAAGGTAATGGAGCTGCCCGAGGACCGGCTCGACGCGGTCACCGGCGTCTCCGGGTCCGGGCCGGCTTATGTCTTTTATCTCATCGAAGCCATGATCGAAGGCGGAGTTCAGGCCGGCCTGGACCCGGCCGACGCCGCGGCCCTGACCCTCCAGACGGTCAAGGGAGCGGTCCGGTTGATGGAGGCCCGAGGGGAGGCTCCGGACGCCCTCCGTCGGAAGGTCACCTCGCCGGGTGGCACCACCGAGGCGGCCCTTTCGGTTCTATCGGACCACCGGGTCGGCGAACGGATCGCCGCCGCCGTGGTGGCGGCCGCTCGACGGGCCGCCGAGCTGAGCGGGCCGGAGGGCTGATCGATGGCCCTGACCGATTCCCGGGCGGATCCGGGAGGTTTCCCCTACACCCTGCTCCGGGTGGGGCTCGGCATCGTCTTTCTCTATGCGAGCTATGAAAAGGTCCTGTCGCCGTCGGACTTTGCCCAGGCGGTGGATAATTACGCCCTCCTGCCCCCCGCCCTGATCCATCCCGTGGCCCTGTTTCTGCCCTGGATCGAGGCGGTCTGCGGAGGGCTCCTGATCATCGGCCGCCTCACCTTCGGAGCCACCCTCATCGTTGACATCCTGATGGTCATATTTATCTTGGCCTTTACCATCAATTGGGTCCGGGGGGTGGACGTGAGCTGCGGCTGTTTCTCTCTTGAAACGGAGGGTCAAACCGGTGAAAACGCCTTCTACATTCTGCGGGATCTTGTCATTCTGGGGGTGGGGCTTTACGTCCTCTACATCCGGGTCGAACACCACCAGCGGATTCAGGATGACGAGCTGATATGACCGGCAACCGCTCTCGGTGGGGCCGGGTCGCCTTCAGCCTGGGGCTCGTCCTGCTCATCGGGCTGCTGGCGGCGGCCAATGCCGCCGCCGATCCCTTTACGGTGAGCATCCGTGCGATCCCCGAATCTCTGGCTCCCGGAGCTGAAGGCCGGATCGAGGTGACCATCTCGATGACCCCGGGCCATTATCTCTACGCGGAACGGACGGGGGTGACCACCGAGCCGGTGGACGGGCTGACGGTGGGACCGGCGGTCCGGCCCGAGGGGGAACGGAAGAACGATCCCCACCTGGGCCTCGTAACCATCTATCGGGAGTCGGTGACCTTTCGCCTGCCGGTAACCGTGGCGGCCGGGGCCGTTCCGGGAGACCGGGCGGTACCATTGACCGTTCGCTTTCAGGGATGTACCGAGAATCTCTGCTTCATGCCCGATCGCCGGACGGTAACGGCCGGCCTGACCATCCGGCCGGCCACGGCCGAGGGGGCGGATGGCAGTGGTGCTTTGGCCGATGAGGCGTTCGAGACCGGCCCGTCATCCGGACCGGCGGCCGACTCGCCCCTGATCGACGGCCCCCTGATGTCCCCAACCGTTACGCCCCCTCGGGTCGGACCATCGGAGGCCGAAACTTCCGCCATCCGACGGGCGGCCGAGCGGTTCGGGATTCCGGGGGTGCTGGCGGCCGCCTTTTTCTGGGGGCTGCTCGCCAGCCTCACCCCCTGCGTTTACCCGATGATCCCGGTAACCGTGAGCGTCATCGGGGCGGGGAGCGGGGGCAGCGCGGTCCGGGGCTTTTTCCTGTCCCTGCTCTACGTCCTGGGGATGTCGTTGACTTATGCCGCCTTTGGAGTGGCCGCGGCCTGGACCGGAAATCTCTTCGGGGCGGTGGCCGGCCACCCGGCGGTCCGGATCGGGGTGGCGGTCCTGTTTCTGATCCTGGCCCTGGGCCTCTTTGATGTCATCTACATCCAGATGCCGGCTTCGGTGACGGGCCGGCTGAGCGGGGCGAGAGCGGCCGGGGCCGCCGGAGTCCTGATTACCGGATCGGCCGCCGGAGCCATTGTGGGCCCGTGTGTGGGGCCTCTCCTGGTGGGTCTCCTGGTTTACATCGCCGGACTCGGCAGCAAGGTCATGGGGTTTTTGATCATGTGGAGCTTCGCCCTGGGCATGGGGATGCTCTTCGTGGTGATCGGGACCTTTTCCGGAGCGGCAACGGCCCTGCCCCGATCCGGCGAATGGATGGTCCGGCTCAAGCAGCTCTTTGGCGTGATCATGCTGGCCGTGGCCCTCTACACCCTCCGGCCGTTGATGCCGCCGGATGTTTTCGGGCTCTGCCTCGGCGCGTTTCTGATCGGCCTTGGCGTCTTTGCGGGAGCTCTTGACGCCCTGACGCCCGACGCGGCCGGGGCCCGCCGGCTGGCCAAAGCGGCCGGGCTGGTGCTCCTGGTCCTCGGAGCCGGGTATGTCGCCCGGTTCACGCTCGACCGCGGGGCGGTTCCACCGGGGCCGCCTTCCGCCGGGAGCGGGATCACCTGGCACCACGACCTGCCGTCGGCCCTGGCAACGGCCCGGACCGAGGGGCGGTCGGTGATGATCGATTTCCGGGCTGACTGGTGCGGCGCCTGCCTGAAGCTGGAACGGGAGACTTTTCCGAACCCGGCGGTGGTTCAGGCGGCCCGACGGCTCGTAGCCGTCAAAATCGACTGCACCGACCCCGACGACCCGGAGGTAAAACGCCTCCAGGCCCGTTACGGCGTGGTGGGCCTGCCCACCATCGTCTTTCTGACCCCGGACGGAACGCTTCTCCCGGAGCGAACGATAACCGAATATGTCTCCCCGGCGGAGCTGGCCCGCCGGCTCCGAGGCCTCTGACCCCATAGAAGACCTCCGAGGTTTCCAAAGTTTTGAAAACCTCGGAGGTCTCCATGAGGCGGGTCGGCCGCCCGATCCCCCAACCATCGAGACGCCCCGTCACCCGGCGGAGGCGAGAGAGGGACAATACGACATGCGGAAATGGATTCAGATAATCGCCATGGCAACCTTGGTGCTGGCCGTCGGCTGGACGGCCGGTTGCTCCAGATCGGAAGATGGAGCCGCTCCGGAAACCGAGGCGGAGCAATCGACGGCATCAACTTCAACAGAGGACACCCGGAGCCGGACACGCTCGGAACCGGCCGGCAGGACTGACGGAAAGATTCAATGGTACGGCTACAACGAGGGCATGGAGCTGGGCAAAAACCAGAACCGGAAAGTCTTCATCAACTTCTACGCCGACTGGTGCGGGTATTGTAAGCAGATGGAGCGCGAGACCTTCAAGGACCGGGCGGTTATCGCCTACCTGAACGAACACTTCGTCCCGGTTCGAGTGGACACCGAACGGAACGGCAAGGTGGCGGCCGCTTACAAGGTCCAGGGGCTGCCGGTCTCCTGGTTCATTGCCGAGGACGGGGAGCCGATCGCGAGCCGGCCGGGCTACATCCCGCCGGACAGCCTCTTGTCGATGCTTCAATATATCGGGACCAACAGTTACAAGACCATGCGGTTTGGCGAGTTCACCAGTCGGATGTAAGGGAACACGGCTACTCCGACCACCTTGCCCGGCCCGAACGATGGCGGCTGACCAGGCGAAGGGTAATGGACAGCACGACCCCGGCGGAGAGCAGAACCAGCAAGGTCGGAACCCAGATATAGTCGGCATAAACGGGAGTCTTTCGGGCCACGTGGATGCCGATCAGGCCGAAACCGACGACGGCCAGCAACCCCCCGATCGTCGTCAGACAGACCACATTGGAATCGTACCAGGGCACAATGGGCCCTCGAAACACCGGATTGGATTCATCGAGGCGCATGATGACGCAGTGTAAACAACCTATCGGAGAAATGCAAGGACGCGGCCGCTGGATGGGGCTGGTCGGAGGAATTCTGGCCCTGTTGGTCGCCGGCTGCGCCCCGGCCGTCGGCCGGATCGATAACCCGGCTGAGGGATCCGACCCGACGCCCATTCTCCGGACGGTGGACAACCGCCGGATCGGCCTTGATCAGCTCATAGCTGATCTGGCCGATGTCCAGGTGGCCTACGTCGGTGAACGCCACACCCATCCGGCGCATCATGCGGCCCAGTTGGCGGTTCTGGAGGGGCTTCACACGATCAACCCGGACATCACCGTGGCCATGGAGATGTTCGATGTAACCTACCAGCCGGTCCTCGACCGCTGGTCGGCCGGCGAGCTGACCGAGGCCGAGCTCCTCCGGCAAACCCACTGGTACGCCAACTGGAAATACGACTTCGACCTCTACCGGGAAATCCTGTTGTTTGTTCGGGAACACCGGATTCGCCTGGTGGGGATCAACATCCCATTTCATATCCCCTCAAAGATCTCCGTGGGCGGACTCGACTCCCTCCGCCCGCCGGATGCGGCCTACCTCCCCGAAACGGTGGACCTCGACCACCCCGAACACCGGGCCTATGTGGAGCGGATCTACCGTCGGCACCACCCCATGCTGAAGGGCCGGGATGACTTCGAAAGCTTTTACGCGGCCCAGGCGGTCTGGGAAGATGCCATGGCCGAAGCGATCGCCCATCATCTCGACCGGGGCCGGATGCTGGTCCTGGTGGGCAACGGTCACATCGTCCGGAAATTCGGAATCCCCGACCGGGCCCTATCCCGCACCGGAGCCCCGTTCCGCACGGTGCTCCCGGTCTCCGCCGAAGATCCCCCTGATCCGGAAGCCGGCGATTACCTCTGGTACCTCCCTCCCCAACAGCCCCCTCGAAGCCGAATGATGCCTCGATAAGCAAATTATATGCCAATTATTTGGTACATATCGGGCACCACGGGGATCTGAAATTTTTTCGTTCCCCCCTACGCCGCTGTTTTATCTGCCAATCGGCTCCGCCCGCCACGGGTTGAACACCATATATGGAAAATATCGATTGACATATAACAACATATAGCATTAACGTGATTCTCACGGGCGGCATCGGGGCTTTGTCGAGTCCCGCCGCCCGATGTATCGATAGTCGATATTTTTTTGGATTTCAGAACGATATTTTCCACTTTCAGCGCGAATTTCGGAGGCGACGGCAGTGTTCGAAGAGATCAGAAAACGAAACAGCAGTGTAGTGACATTCGATGCATCCAAAATCACTTCAGCCATTGCCCGGGCCGGGGAGGCCACGGGTGAGCTGGGTGTTCGGGAGGCCAAAAAGCTCACCCTCCGGGTCCTGACCCTGGCGCACGAGCTGCGGATCGGGCCGGTCCCCGAGGTGGAGGAGATCCAGGACATCGTGGAGCGGGTCCTCCTTGACTCGCCCTTTTACCGGACCGCCAAGGCATATATTCTCTACCGGGAGCAGCACGCCCAGATCCGGAACATCGCCAGCCGGGCGAGCATCGATCTGGTGGAGCAGTACATCCGGAAGCTCGACTGGAAGATCCGGGAAAACTCCAACATGAGCTACTCCCTCCAGGGGCTCAACAACTATATCTCCTCGGATGTGACATCCGAATACTGGCTCAACCGGATCTACCCCCCCGAGATCCGGGAGGCTCACAAGAGCGGCGACATCCATCTCCACGACCTGAGCCTCCTGTCGGTTTACTGTGTCGGCTGGGACCTGAAGGATCTCCTCAAGGAGGGCTTCCGGGGGGTCGAGGGCAAGGTGGAAAGCGCTCCGCCCAAGCACCTCCGCTCCGCCCTCGGGCAGGTGGTCAACTTCTTTTACACGCTCCAGGGAGAGGCGGCCGGGGCTCAGGCCATCTCCAACTTCGACACTCTCCTGGCCCCCTTTATCCGCTACGATGGCCTCTCCTACAACGAGGTCAAGCAGGCCATCCAGGAATTCGTCTTCAACATCAACATCCCCACCCGGGTCGGATTCCAGACCCCGTTTACCAACGTCACCATGGACCTCTGCGTCCCGGGTATTCTGAAAGACCATCCGGTGATCATCGGCGGCCGGGAGATGGATGTCACCTACTCCGATTTCCAGCCGGAGATGGACCTTTTCAATCAGGCATTTGCCGAAATCATGATGGAGGGCGACGCCCGTGGCCGGGTCTTCACTTTCCCCATCCCCACGTACAACATCACCGCCGATTTCGACTGGGACAACCCGAACCTGACCGAGGTCTGGAAGATGACCGGGAAGTATGGGATTCCCTATTTTTCCAACTTCGTCAACTCGGACCTCTCCCCCGAGGACGCCCGGTCCATGTGCTGCCGTCTCCGGCTGGACAACCGGGAGCTTTTGAAGCGCGGCGGGGGCCTTTTCGGAGCCAATCCCCTTACCGGCTCCATCGGAGTGGTTACGATCAACCTCCCCCGGATCGGCTACCTCGCCGACAATGAAGCCGACTTCCTGGATCGCCTGTCCGGGCTGCTCAACCTGGCCAAGGACAGCCTGACCATCAAGCGAAAGGTTCTCGAGACCTTCACCGAAAAGAACCTCTACCCTTACTCCAAATTCTATCTCCGGGGCGTCAAGGAGGGGACGGGGCTTTACTGGAAAAACCACTTCTCGACCTTCGGGATTATCGGGATGAACGAGGCCTGCCTGAACTTCCTGGGCGTGGGGATCGCCGATCCCGAGGGGCAGGCATTCGCCCTCCGGGTGATGGATTTCATCCGGGACCGGATCGCCGGGATGCAGGAAGAGACCGGCGATATCTTCAACCTCGAGGCCACCCCGGCCGAAGGCACATCCTATCGCCTGGCCATCCTCGACAAACGCCAATATCCTGAGATCATCCGCGCCAACGACGGCGGGGCGGCGGAAGGCGAGGACCCTTATTACACCAACTCCACTCAGCTCCCGGTGAGCTACTCCGATGACATCTTCGAGACCCTGGCGCTCCAGGACGGGCTCCAGACGAAGTACACCGGCGGCACGGTGCTCCATGTCTATCTCGGGGAGATGGTCGATGACGTCGAGGCGGTCAAATCCCTGATCCGGAAGATCGCCAACGGCTACAAGCTCCCGTATTTTACCCTGACGCCCACCTTCAGCGTCTGCTCCGCTCACGGCTACTTAAAGGGCCGGCAACCCCGATGCCCCCGGTGCGGCCGGGAGACCGAGATCTATTCCCGGGTGGTGGGGTATCTCCGACCCGTCAAGCAGTGGAACAACGGCAAGCAGGCCGAGTTCGCCCGGCGGAAAACCTTCAAAGTAGCCTGAAGCGGAGACGAAGGGAGCAATCATGCGTCTGGGCGGCCTTCAGAAACAGTCCCTCATCGACTATCCGGGCAAGGTGGCCTGTGTCCTCTTCCTGTCCGGATGCAACTTCGACTGCCCCTATTGCCACAATCCGGACCTGGCCCGGGGGTGTGCCACCTGTCCCGCCAACCTCGACGGCGACCGGCTCTTCGACTTTCTCGAACAGCGGAAGGGGTTCCTCGACGGAGTAGTGATCTCCGGCGGGGAGCCCACTCTCCAGGGGGACCTGGAAGCCCTCTGCCGGACCATCAAAGCCATGGGCTATCCGGTGAAGATGGACACCAACGGCTCCCGGCCGTCAAAAATCCGGGAGCTTATCGAGGGCGGGCTGGTGGACTACATCGCCATGGACATCAAGACCGACCCGTTCCGCTACTCCCCTCTGATCAAGAAAGACTTCGACCCCAAATCGATCCTGGCCGGCATCGACATCATCATGGCCTCGGGGATACCCTACGAGTTTCGGACCACCTGCATCCCGTCGCTGGTGGACGACCGGACCATCGAACGGATTGTCATGCTGATCCAGGGGGCCCGCCTTTACGCCATTCAGCAGTTCCAGGAGACCGAGGTCCTCCACCCCGAATGCTTCGAAGGCGGCCGCGGCCGCTATGACGACGATGTCCTCGAACGGTTCCGGGCCATTGCCGAACCCTGGGTCGAGCGGTGCATCGTGCGGTAG
>CAZWGY010000010.1:0-14064 GCA_964633575.1 uncultured Desulfobacteraceae bacterium | reverse complement strand
GGCGAGTCCGGCTTTCATCCTTTCGATTTTATTCGCTTCCGGACTTCCCGAAGCACTCGGGCATCTTCCTGATGTCGGGGATGATCGATTTGGCTTTTAATCCGGATGAGAGTATTCAGATCCACCCAATTGGCCGTAACATCGCCGTATTGGCCACGGGTCCGATGCTTCCAGGCGGTATCGAAGGTCGCGCCTTTGACTTGTCGTAAAAAATCGATTCGGTCAGGTGCCAGTCCGAGCTGCAGGATCTCGCCGCTTTTTGCGGGTGCCAGCAAAAATGGGCTGCCGAATTCGATCAAGGCTCCGTTCGCCTTTTCAACATTGTCAAACCGAGGGTCGATCCAGAGGTCCATGTCTTTTGTGTATCGGGGTTTCGCATGATAGATAAAGGCCATGCCGCCAATAATGAGATATCTTACCTCATGCTTTTCCAGCAGGCTCAACATATCTTCGAAATCTCGAATGGTCTCCATGGCGGGAATCTACTGCCGGGAACGTTTTCCTCGGTGGGGCGTTCGGTTTCGGGTCACTTTCAAGATATCTTTCCGGATCGCCACAAGCGCGGACAGGCGCTGCTGAGGCGTTTGGCTCAGCCAGAAATCCAGATCCCAGTCCTCGGCCGCCTGGAAATCCGCCGCCCGGTTGACGACCATCCGTCGTCGCCGGTCTTTGCTCCGGTCCGCAATGCCCTTCATTTCTATTTGCTCAGGGGGACGCTGCCCATTTGCCGGAAGGGTACCCGCTTTTCGCCCTGCTGAGGAATATCGAACGACATCTCTCCGGAAAGTTCGTAGCCGGATGAGGTTTCCTTCAGGAGCTTGTAAACGGAGGCTCCGAGCTTGAAGAAGTTGATATCCATGGGAATCCGAAGGGTGGCAATCCCGTTTTGCTCGATGGGAGCAAGAGCTTCCATCTCCCCGTTGGCAAACTCGCGGCCGGCCAGCTTGATTCCGTAATGGAGGCCGTTCAGGGTCACGGCAAATGGGTTGTCGTTTTCGATATCGATGGTGAAGAGGACTTCGGCCCCGCCGATGGAGACGTTTTTGACCTCCACCTGCTGGAGGGTGATCCGGGGAATCCGGGGGACGAAGAGGGTGCCTTCCGTCTGGTAGGGGATTTTAAACGGGCCCACCGTGATGGTGCCCCCGATATCGTAGATCACCTCATCCGATTGCTCGAACTCGGAAAAGGTGGCGAACAGGTCCAGATAGCTCAGGGTCACCGGCACGTCGATCACCGTGGTCCCGAGACCGCCGAGGTGAATCCCCTTATCGACCACTCCGTTGACGAACTTCTGGTCATTGATCTTCAGGTGGTAGGAGACGGTCTTGACAATGACTCCGAATGGATTCGGGTTTTTGACTTCGAAGTGGAAGGACGGCGTGGCCTCGAACAGCGTCAGGTGCTCCAGGGACATCCCGGCGAATCGGGCCGTGGGCTTCTGGACCAGCCCTCTGAAGCTGACGCATCCCCCCAGCGCCGTCAGGGCAACGGCCGCCCAGAGGAGCAGGACGGTACAACGGTTCATGCGGTCCTCCCGGTTGGATGGTGTGGGGCCGGCCGAAGCAGGCCGCCTTCCCGTAAAGACATACCCTCTTTTGGCGACCGGAGACAAGGGTTTTTCGGCGCGGCCATCGCCGGAGTCACGCTGATGGCTTGGCAAAAGTGCATACCACCTCGGTGCGGAGCTCGGCCAGAAACCGGGCGTCGTAGCGGACCGGCACCCCCCGTTGCTCGGCCAAAGCCAGGATCAGCCCGTAACGCTCCCGGACATGAACCGGACCGCCCCGGAAGTAAATGGCTTCCGGAGCGGCATTGATGAGGGCCCGGCAGACCTCGTTGGCGTGAATCCGCATCACGGTGTCCCGGTAGAACCGTTCCGGGCCATCCGTCCCCGCCGGTCCGTTTCCCGCCGGATCATCCGGGGCCGGCCGGAGGGACCGCCAGGTCCGGACCAGGCCGTCACGCCGGTAGCGCCGGGGAAATCGGTAGGCGGCAAAGAGCCGGCCGGATTCCACGAAAAAGGTCCGGGAAAAGCCGAGGGTGGCCGGCCCGGTAAAGCAGGCGGATGGACAGAACCGGTCTTCCCGGCATCCGGAGAAGTCGGCCCATCCCCATGGGTCGATGAGGACCGCCAGAGGGCCTTCCCCGGACTGGGCGATCTCCCGGGCCACGCCGCCCCGGCCGGTCCAGCCGTCCACGAACACGAGCTTCCGGTCGGGAAACCGGGCCCGAAGGTGGCAAACCGCCATCCGGTCCACCCCGATCCCCACGAAAAGCGATAGGGCCACCGCCACCGAGCCGGGCAAAAGGTTCCTAAGCCAGTCGGCCACCGGAACCCCGGCCCGGAGAATCGCCGCAAAGACCAGCTTTCCGCCGTCCGGCTCCCAACTGGAGATAGCCTCGGCCAGAGCCACCGCCGCCGCCCGGATGGCCGGCTGGTCCAGCTCATCCCGAACCGCGTCCCAGAAATCATCACTCAAGTGAGGCTCCGGCGATGGGACCGACCAGAAGGTCGTGTCGCCGTTGTAGGCCCGGTCCAGAGGCCGGAAGTAATCCCCCCCGCCGAAGGGGTCGATCTCCTTTTTAAGATCGGCCAGAAGAGGCTGGTCCCAGGGGATGATCCGGTGGGGCGCGCCAACGTCGCTCATGACCCCATCTCCGGGAAGTCGAGGAACTCGGCCGACAGCCCGGCCTCGGCCAGCTTTTGCCGAACCGCCCGGCCCACCGCCGAGTCGGCCGGATCGGCCAGGATGAAGAGCGGCGGGGTGAGGGTGTGAGGGTTGTAGAGGTAGTATCCGCCGGGAATGTCGAGCCGCCGATGGATGTGGACGCCGTCCACTTGCCAGGGGCTCAAGGTGACATGGCAGAAGGCCAGGTCCGGATTTTGCCGGACGAGAGCCAGCCCCAGGTCAACGGCCTCCCCCACCACCAGGAGCGACCCGCTAAGCGGCCCGTCGAAAGGGATCGACGGAGGGTCCGCCAGAGCCCCCAATGCCGGCCGGAGGCGAGGAAAATGCCAGCGGCGGGGATCAGTCTCCCCTCGCGGCGCGGATGGACGGTCCGACAGCGGCTCCGGCGCCGGGCGCGATCCACCGGCCGGAGCGGGCTCGCGCATCCGGACCAGGGGATGGATGCTGAACCGGAGCCCCGCCCCGCTCAGATTCGCATCGAACTCCCGGGTCGCTTCGGGCCCGCGCAAATCGGCAAACGCGAAAATCTTCACCCGCCGTACCCCGGTAATCTCGCAAAGGCGTCGGGCGAGCCGCCGGACGGTCCGTCCGGTGGTGATCTCGTCTTCCACGAACCAGAAGGCCGACGGGGGCTCAGCCGGCAGGGGCAGGGTCTGGTCCGGGGCGTGGGAATGGCTTTCGGTAAAGGCGACGCCCCGGGCCGGGCGGCGGGTGGAACAGATCCACCGGGCGGGGATTCCGGCATCCCGGAGAATCTGGTGGCAGAGGGCCGACGGGATAATCCCCGACTCGGCCAGGCCGATCACCAGAGGCGGCGATGAGGGGTCGGGGGGGTCCACGTCCGACCGGATCAGCCCCTCCAGGTGGCTCCGCCACTGAGCCAGGATGGCCCGGTCGGTGGCGGCGAGCTTGCCCAGGCAGGAGAAGGTCATGGCGTGGGCCCGGCGAGCGTTGTTCTCCCGCTGGAGCGGGTAGATGTGATCAGCCAGAGCCTCGGCAACGGCGCTTGACATCACCCCTCCGACTACTCGATGGTGGTGTGGACGTAGATCCGGCAGATCCGCCGCCGGGCGTCCATGACCGGATAAGGGGCCGGGACGTTGGCCGGGATCGTTTCTCCCCGGCCCACCGTCTCGGTCTTCACGGCCATCCGGGATCCGTCATCTCCGGCCGTGAGCCGCTCCCTGATGAAGTCGGCGATGGTTTGGGCCCGGAAGCTCGACAGCCGGTGGTTCAGAAATTTCCGCCGTTCAGGATCGGCCGGCGGGAGCTGGTCGCCGACCCCCTCGGTGAGCTCGCGCTCCAGGCGGGTCCCCCGGCCGAAGTTGAGGCTGTCGGTGTAGCCCACCACCTTGACGTGAGTGACGATCGATCCGCTCGGAAAGCGTTCCTGAGACGCCGTCCGGTCTTGACGGACCGTATCGAGAAATCGGTCGATGGACTTTTCGCCCTGGTTTGACAGCCGGTACCGGCCCTTGGCAAAGGAGATATCCGACTCCAGGGTCTCGGTCAGGGTCGTCTGGATGGCGTAGCTGATCTGGAGGATGCCCTCGAGGTCGTCTAACACCTGTCTCAGTGAGACCACCTGGGGGTCGCCGGCGATCCGGTCCGCCCGGTCGATGATCCCCTCCACCCGGGGCAGCTCCGCCTTCAGGGGATGCTCCGGGTCCTCGGTCGTCCGGGTCGTCAACTCATCCCGGAGCGTCCGGGCCATCCGGGCGATGTTGTCGAGATAGAAAGCCTTGAGGATTTCCTGGGAAATGGCAAGGCTCTCCTCGGCCGCCTCGACCGCCCGGGAACGTCGGCCCGCCTCGAGATGGTTCCGGGCCTGGTCGAGCAAGGTCCCGGCCTGATCGACCTCGTCCCCGTGTTCGGGGGCCATGTCAAGCCGGCGGATGATATCCAGGTGCTCGGTGGCATCATCAACCCGCTGCCGGGTCGCTTCCGCCGAGGGCCACCCGAACAGGGTACACCCCCCCGCCAGGATGGTGATGCCAAGTAGAATGGTCAGCCATAAGCGTCTGTTGCGTCGCTCCACGTATGTCTCCTCCAGTGCGCTCAAACCGGGCTTTCGGCCTACTCGCCCATCCGCTCCAACCGGATCTCCCGCTCCCGTTCCAGGCGGACCCGGGTTTGCCGGAGCCGCTCGAGCTTGTCGGAGACATCGGGGCCGGCAGTGGACAGGTCCCGGTAAATGTTCTGAAGGCCGGCCAGCGTCGCGATGATCTGGTCAAGGGTCCGGGTGATCTCCGCGTTGACGGATTCCCCGGCATTTTCCCGGGCCTTCAGGGCCTCGTAGCTGGTCAAATGATGGGCAAACCGCGCCTTCAGGGATTCCAGGCGCTGAATCCGGACCGCATGGCGGGCTTCGGCTAGCCGTTCGTCCACATCCAGCCGATCGTCGGCCACGGCCGGGGGGTCCGTCGGGCCGAAGGCGGTCTCGGCAATCTCGATATATGCTTCGTAATGGTGGACCGCGCCCTCGGGGTCCCCGGCCGACAGAGCCCGGTCCCCGAGAGTCTTGGACCGCTTCAGCATCTGGCCGAGCCGCTTTCGGGCCGTCGGGTGGGCGGGGTCGATCCGGAGAACGTTGGTGAACTGGGTCAGGGCGTTGTCGGTGCCGGGACCAATGAACCGCCCCTCACGGAAGCGGGCCTCGGCCCGGGCCAGGATCTCGCTCAACGGGCGGGTGAGAGCCTCGATCTCCCTGAGCCGCTCCCGGAACCGGTCCACCGGCCCGGCCATGCCCGAATCGTCCAACCGCCGCCGCCGGTATTCGGCCATGGCCAGAGCGGCGTCATAGCCGCGTCGGGCCGTCTCGTAGTCGGCTCGAACAAAGGCGGCGTCCGCTTCACGGGCGGTCCGGTCCATAAGCCGATCCAGCCCCCGGCGGGCCGACGGATCGTCGGGAGTCGCGTCCAGCACGGCTCGGTAGGCTGAAAAGGAATCATCGCCATCCGGGGAAGGCGACCGCCGACCGGAAGCGGTCTCCGCCGCGTCGTCCGGCTCGGACGCTCCCCCGGCGGAGGGTTCAGAATCCGGACCGACCAGGACGATGGTTTGGCTTCCGGTTCGGGAGCGTTCCCCGGACCCGTCGATGGAGACGGTGATGGTAACCTCCGCCGACGGACCCGGCAACTCAGCCGGGGGGACGTAGGCGACTTCGGGCCCATCGGTGGACCCCACCAGCCGCCCCGGCCCATGGAGGCTCCAGCGAAACCGGGCCGTGGGAGACGCCTCTTCGGGAATCTCAGCCCGAAGCATCAGCTTCTGAGGGCCGGTGGTCAGGGAAATCTCCGGCAGGTCCGGGTGGACCGAAATGGGAATCCCGGACTCGGCCGATAGCCCGACCGGGGCCAGGAGCAGGGCCAGACAGATCAGTCCGAAAAGTCCCGGGAGGAGGCCCGCCCGGCGCGTTTCAGCGTGTCCGCCGCCGTCCGGGGCTTGACGAATGAGGCCCCGAAGTTCTACTATCCGGTTGGTTGGTGTCCTCGCAGTTGCCATGGCCCTATACTATCGCACAAATTCCACGGTTTGGACAATGAAAAAGATATCCTTCTCCCCGGAGGGCAAAAAGACGATCGTTAGTCTCCTGCTGGCGGGAGCCGCCCTGATGGCCTACCTCGCCGTCCTCGACGCCATTCTCGAACGGACGGCCGTCCACCGCCTGGACGAGCGTGGCCGGACCTATTACACCGAATCGCTCAAGCGGTCGGCCTACACTTACGCGGTGGCCCGGGGGATCAACGGGGTGATCTCCGTCCTCCAGGGCACCGATGTGGCGGTCTCTCCCGCCGGGATCGGAGTGACCCTGGCGGTCGGCGAGATCCTGGATCCGGTCAACGACCTGGTGGAACGCTTTTCATGGGTGATGCTGGTAAGCGCCGCATCCCTGGGAATTCAGATGGCCCTCATGGAGATGGGGGCCTGGTTCGGTTTTCGGGTTCTCCTGACCGCCGCCCTGATCCTCATTGTCATGGGGATCTGGATTCCCCGGACATCCTGGGCCGATTTCCGGCGAGCCGGCTCGCGGCTGATCCTCGTCGCCGTAATCATCCGGTTCGGGCTCCCGGCGGTCGCCCTGGTCAGCGGCGGGATCTACGATCATTTCCTGGCCGACCGGTACGAAACGTCGATCCGGTCGCTGGAACGGATCAACGACGAGATCCGGGAGGCCGGGGCGGATGCCGAAATCTCCGGCGGATACTTTGACGGCCTCCGGCAATTTTTCGCCGGGGGCGACGACGAATCGGCCCCGCCCATCCGCGAACGGATCGCCGGGCTGAAGGAACAGCTCTCCGATTACGCGGAATACGTGATCACCCTGATCACCGTTTTCGTCCTCCAGACGGTAATCCTGCCCCTGGGCATCCTCTGGGCCCTGATCCGGCTGGGGGGATACCTCATGGCCCGGCCGCTTTTGCCCCCCGGCCGGCTCGGCCGACGGAGCTGAGGCGACGGTTCGCCGTCGGGCTCGCTGGGAGCAGTCAATGGAACAAAGCCTTCTGATCATCCTGGTCTTATGTGTCTGTATGGTCCTTTACGGCGTTCTCCGGATCGCGATTCTTTTCATCCGGAACAGCCGGAAGGAACGCCGCTTTCTGGGCGAGGGCGAGCTGAACATCATCCTGACCCACCACCGGTTCAAGCCGAATTCGCCCGATGCCTCGACACGGAACCGATCCCGCCCCGATGAGCCGGCCCGGCCCCACATCCCCCTTCCCTATCCGCCGGTGGTGATCCCCGGCCAGCCGGTCCGGACGGTGGACCCGTTAGCCTCATTGACGCCGCCGGCCGACGGGGGGGAGTCCGGCGAGCCCGAGGAGGGCGAAGAGGCCGAGGGTGACGGGCAGGCCGTGAAGGGGGAGCAGGAAGAGGGTCGCCAGGATCGCCCCGACCGCGGCACCGACCAGGTCCAGGGCATAGACTCCGCCCCCGACGGCGGCGGACGCTGATCCCGGCCCGGCCAGGACCGCCACCGCCCGCCCGAAATGAGCTCCGCCCAGGACCCCGCCGATCAGGGCCACGGCCGGCAGGACAAGCATCGGAGCCTTGGGATCCCCGCCGTGAAGCCCCGTCAGGACCCCCAGAACCATCAGGGGATAAAGGCAGACGGGGGCGTGGATCACCCTCAGCCGCCGAAACGCCCCATCCGGACCGCCCCCAGCCGGCGGGTTGGCCAGCAGCGCCGCTCCGAGGGCCAGCCCGGCCATGTACAGCGAAACCATCAGAGCCAGGTACCGATAGACAAACCCGGTCAGGATCTGGAACCCGAGGATGAGCGCGATCTGGGAGACCATGCCGATGGCTCCGGCCAAAGCCGCGCACAAGGCCGCCGTTCCCCGGAGCTTGGGCCGACCGGCGGTCAGCCCTCCGGCAACGGCCAGGACCAGGAGCCCGGCTCCGGCAAAGAGGACGGTCCCCGGAATCCGGGACAGGGCGAGAAAGGTCTCCCGGAGCCCCGGATGAAGCTGTCCGCCCCAGAGCACCAGCCCGTGGAAATAGCAGGTGGGGACGAAATCCCGATTGATCCGCCCGGACGGCCCGTCCGCCTCCCCCGCCGGCTCCGAGATAACCGACCGGAAATAGTCTAACCGAAACGGCTCCAGCCGGTCTTCGAGAGTATCCGGGCGGACGTAGCGGAGGTCGAGCCCCCGCCGGGTCAGCCTCCGGATCAGAACCGCCGGGTCATCCGTGAGCGGCGCCCCCGGTCCCCCGGCAAAAAACCGCACCCCCTCGCCGGGCAGAAGGGAAACCCGGGGGAACGCCGCCCGGACGGTCCGGGCCACCGACCGGAGAAACCGGATCTGAGAGGGCCCCAGCATGTCCGGAGCGGCCGAGACGGCAAAGGAAAATATCCCGCCGTCGGCCAGGCGACCGGCCACCCGGTCGAACCACTCGACGGTGTAAAACCGGTTCATCTCGGCGTTGACGGGATCACCCATGTTCATCAGGATCAGGTCGTAGCGATCCCCGTCGCCCCGAAGAAAGGCCGCCGGGTCCTCGTGGATCACCCGGACCCGATCCGAGGTCAGGGGATCGGTGAGCGACCCGGGCAGGCGCTTCCGGGCCAGCGCGAGGAGCGCCGGGTCCGGGATCACGCAGTCGAGCCGGATGGCGGGGTCGTGGCGGAGAATCTCGGCGGGAAGCCCGGCCACTCCGCCCCCCAGAAGAAGGACCCGCCGGGGCCGGGGGAGCTGGAGCAGAGCCGGGTGGACGGCCCACTCGGCGCTTCTGGGATCGGGTGCCGAAAAGAGCCAAAGCCCATTGGCAAACAATGTATAGAGCTCGCCGTCCCGCAGAAGCGCCAGGTTGTGAAACGGGGTGTCCCGGACGGCCACCAGGTCCGGCCCCCACTGAGGGCGTCGGCTGGCCCGCTCGAGCGCCGGCGCGACAAACGGAAGCAGAGCCCCGCCGACCGCGGCCAGGACAAGGCCGAAAGCCGCTCTCCGTCGTCCCCCGCCGGCGCCCAGCAGCGGGGACAGCCCGATAACCAGGACGGTCAGCAGGAGCGCGGTGGTCAGGACCGGCAGGCGGGGGAGCAAAAAGAAATGGCCCACCAGCCCGGCCCCGGCCGCCCCCAGGGATTCGCAAAGGTAAACCCGGATGGGCCGTCCGCCCGGCCGGCGGCGAAAGGCCCCCCAGGCCAGGGAGAAGAGGCCCCCGGCCCCCAGACAGAACGGCGCCGGCAGGGTCGCGGCCATGGCGGCCATCTCCGCCGGCGGAATGATCTCCCCCAGCGGAACCCCCCATAAGGAGCGGGCCGCCCGGATAGCGAGGATCGTGACCGGGAGCAAAAGCCCGGTCAGGACGGCCGCCGCCGGCAACAGGCATCCCCATCCGGCCGCCCGGTCCCCCCACCGGCCGCCGATGGCCCCGCCGGCGGCGGTCCAGACGGTCCAGGCGGTGAAGACCAGCCCGGCGGAAAGCTCGTTGCCCGAAAACAGGACCAGCAGCTCCCGCAGAACCAGAATCTGGCCCAGGGTTCCGGCTACTCCGGCCAGCCCCGCCGCCAGCGGGGCCGTGTTTTTCTTCGGATCAGCGGATCGGATCATGGACTCGATCTACCACATCAACGGGCGGTTTGAAAACCGGTAGAACCAAAAGGGCCGCCTCGGTTCTAGTTTTACGGCATTCACCGCCCCAGACGAAAGGAGCCGCGTCATGGATTGGGACTGGACCCGTCCCCTGATTATCGCCCACCGGGGAGACCGGGGGGCCTTTCCCGAAAACACCCTCGCCGCCTTCCGGGGGGCAGAACGGGCCGGAGCCCCCATGATCGAGCTGGATGTGACCCTGAGCCGGGACCGTCACCTGGTGGTGATCCACGACGAGACCCTCGACCGGACCACCAACGGGCATGGACCGGTTAGCGACCTGTCCCTGGCCGCCCTCCGCCGGCTCGACGCCGGCGGCTGGTTCGACCCTCGCTTTGTCGGAGAACGGATTCCCACCCTGCACGAGGTCTTTGCCGCCGTCTCGCCGGCCATCCGGGTCAACGTCGAGATCAAGCCCGACGCCGTGGAAACCCCGCCGCCGGCGGACGCGGTGGAACAACAGGTGATCGCCTGCGTTCGAGCCCACAACGCCGCCGATCGGGTTCTGATATCGAGCTTTCACTGGGACTGCCTGACCCGGATCGCCGCGGAAAACCTCTCCCTGGGGGTTCTTCTTGACGGGCCGGTAACTCCGGCGGCGATCGATCTGGCCCGCCGGATCGGAGCGGTCTCAGTCCATCCGGACCAGGTTCACCTGACCCCGTCGGCAATCGACGCCATCCACGACGCCGGCCTCCGGGTGATCCCTTACACCGTCAACGACCCGGCCCGGATTCGGGAGCTCCTGGCCGCCGGGATCGACGGCCTTTTCACCGACACCCCGGGCGCGGCCCTGGCGGCCGCCGGCCGATGACTCCGGCCGGGTTGTCGAATTTGGCAAACCCCGAGAGGACGGCTTCGACCTGGGCCATCCGGTCCGCCACCGACCCCCGGAGCGGGACGCGGGGAATCTTCCGGACCGCCAGCTCGGCCAGGGTCCGGCGCTGGATCACCTCCCGGCTGCCGGAACCGGAACGGTCCGGGGTGTCTTCAAACGGAATCTCGTCGCCGCAGAGAAAGACCAGATCGTACCGGGCCGCGCACCGGTCGGCCAGTGCCCCGAGGGCCGGGGTCGCCTCGACGTCGTAATACCGGGCATAAATAAAGGTGGTCAGGGCGTTGGTGTCGGTGAACAGCACCCGGTTCGCCCGGCTCAGGAGCGCCTCCTCGCGTTCGAGGTGCCCCTGGGCCAGAACCGTGAGCTGATCCGAAGTCAACCGGTGGTCCACTTGGTGCCGGAGCCAGTATTCCCGCCCGTACTCCGGCATCCAGACCGTTCCGTACCGGTCGGCCAGGGCCGCCGCCAGGGTGGTTTTCCCGGTGGACGGCCCCCCGAGGAGAACCGCGTTGATGATCAAATCCCGGTAAATCCGGGGATGGATCATCCGGCGATGACGCCACGGGTCCGCCCGGACCGCCGTCCCCGAAACCGGAAATCGCATCCGGTCCGGGTCCACTCGCCGATCCACCGCCCCCAGAGCCCGGCTGACATGGTCCCCGTAAAACTCGCTGGAGAAAAAATGGGTGATCCGCCGACCGGCCAAAATTCGATGGAGATAGGCTTCGTGCCGCCGCCGAATCTCTGGAGTATCGCCCACCTCGGTCGGGCCGTCCCAGGCCTCGATGCACTCGATATCGGGATAGAGGTCCCGAACCCAGGCGGCCCGGACCGGGAGGGGCGGGGTGGCAAGGCCGGGGCAGTCGTAGATCAGAAGGATGAGCCGGTCGGTCTCGGCCCGGGCCGTCTCGATGAGGTGCTGGTGCCCCTGATGCAACGGGGCGAACTTGCCCAGAGTCAGGCCGATCCGGTCCACAATGGGCTCAGGCCGCCGAAGGCGCCCGGAGCCCCTCGGCGCCGGCGGTCAGGGACCGATACCAGGCGATCCACCCGGCCGTGGCCATCCCCAGAAACACGGCGTAGAGCCCGGCCGTGAGAAAAAGCCCCTTATAAAGGTAGATCCCCACCGCTACCCCATCCACGGCCAGCCAGAATCCCCAGGACTCGAGGACCTTCCGGGCCATGAGCCATTGAGCCACGAGGCTCGCCACCGTGGTAAAGGCGTCGGCGTAGGGAACGGCCGCGTCGGTGGCCCGATCCATGAAAAATCCCCAGCATAAGGCCCCGCCCACGGTGACCAGACCCCATCCGACCCGCCCGAACGCCGACAGCCGGGTCACCCGAAGCGGAACGCCCCCCGCCGCGCCATGACGCCAGTGATACCAGCCGTAGATCTGAAGCCCCACGTAGATGACGTGGAGCAGCACGTCGGAATAGAGCCGGACCCGGTAGAAGATGACGATGAAAAGCAGGACCTGAACCAGCCCGGCCGGCCAGCACCGGATGTCCTGACGGATCGTCCAATAGACGCACAACAGTCCGCAGAAAACGGCGGCGGCTTCGACGGCAAACATCCGGGCTCGCCCCGGCTATCCCAGGAGGTTGTCCAGGGCCATCATGATCACGAACCCCACCATCACTCCGAAGGTGGCCGGACGGGATTTACCCCGGGAATGGGTTTCGGGGATGATTTCGTCACTGATGACGAATAGCATGGCCCCGGCGGCAAAGGCCAGCCCCAGGGGGAGGATCGGGTGAAAGATGGTGACGGCCGCGGCCCCCAGAAACCCGCCCACCGGCTCCACCAGCCCCGTGAGGGTGGCCACCCCGATGGCTCGGCCCCGGCTGTACCCCAGAGCCAGCAGCGGCAGAGCCACCGCCAGCCCCTCAGGCATGTTCTGGATGCCGATTCCGATGGCGAGGCTGGTCCCCGCTCCCACGTCTCCGGTGCCGAACCCCACGCCCACGGCCAGTCCTTCGGGGAAGTTGTGGATGGTGATGGCGATGATGAAAAGCCAGATTTTCCGGAGGGCGATGTTGGGCCCTTCGTGTCCCATAATGATGTGTTCGTGAGGCAGGTGCCGGTCCATCTGGTCGAGAGCCACCGCACCGATCAGCATTCCGACCACCACCACATAGACGCCGTAACCGGGCCAGAGCGCCTCCCCTGCTTCGATCCCCGGAACCACCAGGGAAAAGGAGGTGGCCGCCAGCATGACCCCGGCGGCCCCTCCCAGAAGGATATTGACCAGCCTCTGGGGGATCTCCTTGAAAAAGAGGACCGGGAGGGCCCCTACCCCGCTGGCCAGGCCGGCCAGAAGGCTCGCGATAAATCCAAGAGCAATTGGAGACATGGCGCTACTCCTTCCAGTCGGTCAGTCCATAGCGGGCGAGGATCTCTGATAGCCGTCCCGATCGACGGAGCTCGGCGATCCCGTCGGAGAGGATTCGGGCATAACTCTCGGCTTGGGGCGCTTTCGGCGAAAAGGCGATGTAGGCCGGCTGAGGGGCCACGGCCGTCCCGGCCGATTTCAGCCGGTCGGCCACGCCCAAAGCCCCGGCCGCGTAGTGGAAGACCGGCGGGGTTTCAATGAGCGCGTCGATCCGGCCGTGGAGCAGCTTCTGGATGTTGGTCACCAGGGGCCGCTCCCCGCTGGCCACCTGAATCCGATTCGTTTCGGACATGTACGTCAGGATGTAATCGTCGATCTCGGGGCTGTAAGCGTAGTCGTTGATGACGCCCAAAGAGATGTGAGTGAGGGACCCCAAGCCCGTGTAATTCCAGTCAACATCCGCCGCCACGAAGATCGAAAACCCGATCATCGCCAGCTCGTTGTCCGGAAAGATGAAGTCGGGGACGTCCGCTTTATACGGTCCGATGAGGCCGATGATGTCCCCCCGCCGGGCAAAGGCGACGGCCCGGGCCCAGGGCAGGACCTGGTAGGAGACCGTGTGGCCCCGGGGCTCGAAAACCGCTTTGGCCACCTCCACCATGTAGCCGGGCGGCTCACCGCCGGGATCACAGTTGAAGGGGCACCAGACATCGGCGGCCAGGGTGATGGTCTCGCCGCCGGCCGGGGACGGCGACAGCGTCGCGGCGGCAATGGCCATCAGGATGAGCACTCGCGGAAGGGTTCGGATGAGGGGCATGGCGTCTCCTTGGGTGAGCGTTCAGAGGGGCGTCCTAGCCGTTCCTTAAATCGTTATAGTATCACGGAGCCGGCCGGGGGAGCAATCCGAAAGGCAGATCCGCACATCCCGCTCCGGACCGGATTCACCGATTTTTCATCGAAAATTCACGTTCCGTTCGTCATGGCTTCATCCGGGGTCGATAGGCTCGGTTCCAGAAAACGGGACGGCCCCGCGGTGGGCGGGCCGACCGAATGAGGGCTTGATCATCATTTCGGCCTTGCGGCGTTCAGACCTAACCCCCCTA